>NZ_JTKZ01000699.1:0-22461 GCF_000799035.1 Delftia sp. ZNC0008 | reverse complement strand
GCCTACATCGCCGGGCGGCAGCACGCGGCCCGACACCAGGATCCGGCCCGCCGTGGTGCGCCGCAGGCCCGCCACCGCCTCACCCACGGCCGTGCGCCCGCTGCTGGTGGAGCCTGTCAGCCCCACGATCTCGCCACGCCGCACCTGCAGGCTGACAGCCCCGAAACCCTTGCCGCACACCTGCTGCAGCGCAAGCACCACGGGGGCAACGCCCGTGCCCCCGCCTGCCGGGGGTGCGTGGGCGGCGCAAGACGCACCGGCCAGGCTGTCCCGCTCGCCGGTCATGGCCTCGATCAGTGCCTGCCGGGGCAGCTGCGCCACCGGCGCCGTCACCACATGGCGCGCATCGCGCAGCACGGTGACCGTCTGGCAAATCTCATAGATCTCCTGCAAGTGGTGCGAGATGAAGAGAAACGTGACGCCGCCTTGCTGCAGATCGTGCACGCGCCTGAGCAGCCGCCGCGTCTCGTCGTGGTCCAGCTGCGCCGTGGGTTCGTCCAGGATGATGAAGCGCGCGCCCAGCGACAGCGCCCGTGCGATCTCCACCAGTTGGCGGGCTTCCACCGTCAGATCCCGGGCCAGCGCATCCTCGTGCACATCGATCTGCCAGGCATCCAGCAAGGCCCTTGCCTCGCGCCGCAGCACGCGCCAGGAAATCCAGCCATGGCGCAGCGGCTGCCGGTTGATGAACAGGTTCTCGGCGACCGACAGCTCGCCGATGATGGTCGAATGCTGGTAGACACAGGCCACATGCTGGCGCCAGGCCATGCGGTCGGTCACCGCAGGCGCGGGCTGGCCGTTGAAGCGGATGCTTCCCGTGCCGGGCTGGTGCAGGCCGGTCAGCAAGGCGACCAAGGTGGACTTGCCTGCGCCGTTGCGGCCAGCCAGTGCATGCGACTCGCCCGGCATGACCGCCAGGCTCACATCGTGCAAGGCCGTCGTGGAGCCGAAACGCAAGCCGAGCCCACGCGCCTCCATCACCGGCGTGCCCGGTCTGTCAGCCATGAATCCGGGGGGCATCGTCATGGTTGGTTGGCCCACAGCGACTTGTCGTCCACGTTCTCGCGGGTCACCACGGGTGCGGGCAACTGGTCCTCCAGAATGCCGGGCGCCACCTCCACGATGCGGCTGCCATGCGGGGTGGGCCCGGGCTTGAACGACTGCCCTGCCAGCGCTGCCTTGATGTAGTACAGGCCGTACTTTGCGTAAAGATCGGCGGGCTGCGAGATGGTGGCGTCGATCTCGCCCCTGCGGATGGCATCCAGCTCCTGCGCGATGCCGTCGTTGCTGATCACCACGATGTGCCTCGGATCGCCGGCCGGATGCAGCAGCCCCCTGCGCCGCAGCGTCTGCAGCGTGGGCGCCAGATAGACGCCGCCTGCGTGCATGTAGATGCCCTTCAGGTCCGGATGCGCGGACAGCAGGCCGTCGAGCGCGGCGGCGGCGGCATCGGACTTCCAGGCCGCTGGAATCTCCAGCACCTGCAGCGCCGGGAAATCCTTCATGCAACTGCGGAAAGCCTCGGCCCGATCACGGCCGTTGACCGATGCCAGGTCGCCCATGATCTGCACCACCTTGCCCGCCTTCACCTGCGCGCCCAGGTACTGGCAGGACCGCGTGCCATAGGCGCGGTTGTCGGCACGCACCACCATCGCCACCTTGCCCCGGGTAGGCGCCACGTCCACCGCCACCACAGGAATCTTCCCCTGCTCGGCCAAGGCGAGCGCTCGACCAATGGCCGCCGAATCCAATGGCGCCACCACCAACCCCTTGGCGCCGAGGTTGATCAGATTGGCCACGTCGGTGATCTGCTGGGCCGGGTCCTGGTTGGAGTTCACCGGCGCCAGGATGTCGACCCCAAGGGCCTTGGCCATTTGCGGGAGGTAGCCGTTGTAGGCCTGCCAGAACGGCGAGGTCAGCAGCGGCAGGTTGACCCCGATCCTGCCTTGCGCCGGGCCAGGTTCCGCCGCCAGCGCCGGCCCCGCGCATGCCAGCGCCGCAACAGCGGCTGAGAACCGCCAAGCCATGCCGACCCGTTTGGCCGGTGCCTGGGAAACGCCATGCAGTGCTGCCATGGAACTGGCCTCCTCATGTGTGCCGGGACTCCGGCGGTGCGGCGGTGTGACGGGATCGCCTCTTGCCTATGACCAAAATGCCTTGGTTCGGCAAAATCATTCATCCATGAATTTATTATTTATGAATAAATTCAAACTCGGCACCTATGGTTTACCCAGAGCATTGCCCCGATGCGCAAGGCATCCTCCAAAACAGGATCAGTCCTATCCCGAACGTAAGATCTGCACGCATGAGCAAAGCACTGGACAACGCAGAAGACAGCGATCGCTACCGCGCGCCGGCACTGGACAAGGGGCTGGACATCCTGGAGCTGCTGGCCGAGCACCCCGATGGACTGACGCGGGCCGAGATCGTCAAGGAACTGGGCCGGGGCCCCAGTGAGATCTACCGCATGCTCGAGCGGCTGGTGGCCCGGCAATATGTGATGCGCTCGGCCGGCGGCGACCGCCATGCGCTCAGCCTCAAGATGTTCGCGCTGGCGCACCGCCACCCGCCCGTCAACCGCCTCGTGACCCAGGCGCTGCCCGTCATGGATGCCTATGCGCGGCAGGCCGAGCAGTCCTGCCACCTGGGCCTCTACGACCGTGGCAATGTCCTGATCGTGGCCCAGGTCCCCGGCCCCGGGAACTGGGGCCTGTCAATCAGGCTGGGCGCACGCGTCGGGCTGCTGGACACCGGGTCAGGCCATGTGCTGCTGGCCTGCCAGACACCCGAACGCCGCGCGCAGATGCTGGCCGAGCACACGCCTTTGGAAGGCGAGGTGCCACTGCCCGAAGCGCAGCTGCACGACATGCTGGAACAGATACGCAGCACGGGCTACAAGCAGCGCGAAAGCCTGCAGTCCTATGGCGTGGTGGACATCTCCTGCCCCATCCTCGGACCCGACGGCCATGCCATGGCCGTGCTGACATCTCCCTATATCCGGCGCATCGATGGACATGCGGGCCCTTCGCTGGATGAAGCGCGCGAATGCCTGTTGCAGGCGGCACAGGAGTTGTCGTTGAACCGGCAGCCGCGCGACGGCCAGTGAGCCGCGCGCAGCCTGCCGGCTGGCGTCAACGCGCCGTCGTATCGCTGCTGGCCGCCACGATGGGGATATAGAACTCCCCGCCCGCGCGGTTGAATTCCTCGGCCTTGGCCTGCATTCCGGCGGCAATGCCTTCCTGCTCGGCCACGCCCTTGGCAGCGGCGAATTCGCGCACTTCCTGGGTGATCTTCATGGAGCAGAACTTGGGGCCGCACATGGAGCAGAAGTGCGCCACCTTGGCGCTGTCCTTGGGCAGGGTTTCGTCGTGGTAGGCCTGGGCGGTGTCGGGGTCCAGGCCCAGGTTGAACTGGTCCTGCCAGCGGAAGTCGAAGCGGGCCTGGCTCAGCGCGTCGTCGCGGGCGCGGGCGCCGGGGTGGCCCTTGGCGACGTCGGCGGCGTGGGCCGCGATCTTGTACGCGATGATGCCCTGCTTGACGTCGTCGCGGTCGGGCAGGCCCAGGTGTTCCTTGGGCGTGACGTAGCACAGCATGGCGGTGCCGAACCAGCCGATCATGGCCGCGCCGATCGCGCTGGCGATGTGGTCGTAGCCGGGGGCGATGTCGATGGTCAGCGGGCCCAGGGTGTAGAACGGCGCCTCGTGGCAGTGCTTGAGCTGCTCGGTCATGTTGGCCTGGATCATGTGCATGGGCACGTGGCCGGGGCCTTCGATCATGGTCTGCACGTCGTGCTTCCAGGCCAGCTGGGTCAGCTCGCCCAGGGTCTGCAGTTCGGCGAACTGGGCCTCGTCATTGGCGTCCGAGGCGCTGCCGGGGCGCAGGCCGTCGCCCAGCGAGAAGCTGACGTCGTACTGCTTCATGATGTCGCAGATGTCCTCGAAGTGCTCGTACAGGAAGCTCTCGCGGTGGTGGGCCATGCACCACTTGGCCATGATGGAGCCGCCGCGCGAGACGATGCCTGTGCGGCGCTGGGCCGTGAGGTGGATGTAGGCCAGGCGCACGCCGGCGTGGATGGTGAAGTAGTCCACGCCCTGCTCGGCCTGCTCGATCAGCGTGTCGCGGAAGATGGGCCAGGTCAGGTCCTCGGCGATGCCGCCCACTTTCTCCAGCGCCTGGTAGATGGGCACGGTGCCGATGGGCACGGGCGAGTTGCGGATGATCCAGTCGCGCGTGGTGTGGATGTTCTTGCCGGTGGACAGGTCCATCACGTTGTCCGCGCCCCAGCGGATGGCCCAGACCAGCTTCTCGACCTCTTCCTCGATGCTGGAGGTGACGGCCGAGTTGCCGATGTTGGCGTTGATCTTGACCTTGAAGTTGCGCCCGATGGCCATGGGCTCGATCTCGGGGTGGTTGATGTTGGCCGGGATGATGGCGCGGCCGCGCGCCACTTCGTCGCGCACGAATTCGGGCGTGATGATCTTGGGGATGGCGGCGCCCAGGCCATTGCCGGCCAGGCGCGCCTCGCGCGCGGCGTCCTGCTGGTACTCGGCCATCCATTCGCGGCGGCCGTTCTCGCGCAGGGCCACGTATTCCATCTCGGGCGTGATGATGCCCTTGCGCGCGTAGTGCATCTGGGTGACGTTGCCACCGCTTTTCGCGCGGCGCGGCTGGCGCTGCAGCGATGCGGCCTCGGCCCGCAGGCGGGCCACGCGCTCGTCTTCCTCGCCGCGCTTGCCGCCGTCGTCCAGTGCCTGGCGCAGGCGCCCGGCGTAGTACTCGCTGTCGCCGCGCGACTCGATCCAGGCATTGCGCACGCCCGGCAGGCCGCTGCGCACGTCGATGGCCACGGCCGGATCGGTGTAGGGGCCCGAGGTGTCATAGACGCTGACCTGCTCGCCATTGGTCAGCTGGATATCGCGCACGGGCACGTTGAGGCCGGCATGCAGGCTGCCTTGCAGATAGCTCTTGGTGGAGGCCGGGAACGGCTTGCGCGACTGCGCCAGCAGGTCGGAAAAACGCTGTGCGTCTGGAGCTTCGCCGGCTGCGGGGGTGAAGATGGAATCGGGAGCGTTCATGTCGGGTTCCTTGCGTTCAAAGCGTCGATCAACAACGCTCCGGGAACCGGACACTCCTTGGGCTGTGCCAAAGGCCGCGCACCGGGCTATGCCAGTGTGGGCCTGCCAGGGCCGTATGGCCTTGGCCCCTGGTTGCCACGCACGCCAAGGCGCACGAGCAGCCTTGGTTGGCAAGGGTCGATGCGCATCGGATGGTGGCCTGCCTGGCCGTTGCGGCCCTGCGTGTATCCGCCGTGGCGGACTTCCATCCTCTGACTTCGGCCCTGCTTCAGGGTCCCGCTCTTCTTCCGCCGGTATCAACCGGATCAAGTTCGTCGGGTTCGCCGCCTGGCCCATGCAGCGCATGGACCGGTTGGCATCTCAGTGCATCAGCACACCCCGGAGCAGCGGCAAGTATAGGGGATGGTTGGCGGCCCATCGCCTGCGGGTTTGCCCAGGGGCCATGCGCCGCAGTCAGTCGAAGCCGCGCAGCGCCCCCCATTCGGCCAGCGGAGCGCGCGTGGCGCGCCAGCCGTTGATGGGGGCGTTCTTGTCCTCGTAGCCCAGCGCAATGCCGAAGGCCACGTGGTAGCCCTCGGGCAGCGCCAGCGCCTGGGTCACGGCGTCGTTGTAGCGGCGCCAGAAGCCCTGGGCACAGGTGGCCAGGCCATTGGCGCAGGCCAGCAGCATGAAGGACTGCAGGTAGATGCCCAGGTCCACCCATTGCGGCAGGCCCATGCGCTCGTCCACGGCCACGATCAGGCCCACGGGCGCGCCGAAGAACTGGCCGTTGCGGGCCAGCTGCTCCAGCCGCGCGGGCTTGTCGTCGCGCGGAATGCCCAGCGACTGGTACAGCTCTTCGCCATTGGCAAAGCGCCGGCTGCGGTAGGGCTCCCAGAGATTGGGCGGGTAGGACAGGCCGGGCTGGGCGTCCTGGGGCTCGGCTTCGGCAACGGCGGTCAGCAGCTGCTGCAGCGGCTCGCCCGTCAGCGCCAGCACGCGCCAGGGCTGCAGGTTGCCGCCCGAGGCCGCATTGGCCGACTGTTCCATCAGGGTGCGCACCAGCGCCGCATCGGGCGACTGGGGCAGGAAGGCGCGCACGGAGCGGCGCGCATGCAAGGCCTGTTCAACGTTCATGCTGGTCGGAGTCTCCGGTCTTCTTGGGGGATCTTGGGGATCTTTGGGGATCTTGTGCAGGCCTACTTGCCCATGATCTGGTCGATCTTGTCCTTCTGGAACGCCTGCGGGCGCTCGGATTCGCAGGGCACGCAGTCGCCCACCTTGCTGCCGGCCGAGAGCTTGGCAATGGCCTCCCACAGCAGCGCGATCTGCTGCTCGTGCGCGGCCGCGCCGTCGCTCAGGCCGCGCATGGCCTGGGCCACGGGGTCCATTTCCTGGGTGATGCCGTAGGCCGTGAAAGGCTGGGGCGCGGCAGAGGCCGGGACCTTGATGGACTCGGCCTTGGCCGATGCCGGGTCGTGCTCGGTCACATCGGCGCTGTGGCCGTTCTTGCTGGCGATGATGCGCGCCGGAATGCCCACGGCCGTGGCGCCTGCGGGCACGGGCTTGATGACCACGGCATTGCTGCCGATCTTGGCGCCGTCGCCCACCTCGAAGCCGCCCAGCACCTTGGCGCCCGCGCTGACCACCACATCGCGGCCCAGCGTGGGATGGCGCTTGGCGCCCTTGTACAGCGAGGTGCCGCCCAGGGTCACGCCGTGGTAGATGGTGCAGCCGTCGCCGACCACGGCCGTCTCGCCGATGACGACGCCCATGCCGTGGTCTATGAAGACGCGCTCGCCGATGACGGCGCCCGGGTGGATCTCGATGCCCGTGAGCCAGCGGCCGATGTGCGAGATGAAGCGCCCCAGCCACTTGAGGCCATGGTTCCAGCACCAGTGCGCCGGGCGCTGCAGCCAGATCGCATGGAGACCCGGATAACAGGTGATGACCTCCCAGGTGCTGCGTGCCGCAGGGTCGCGGTCGAGGATGCACTGGATATCGGAGCGCAGGCGGTCAAGCATCTAGGGGCTGGTTATTGTTGACAAGACCGCTCAGTCTAGCGTTTCGGTGGGGTGCTCTGCAGCATGGCCTTCGCAACACCGCGCAGGATGTGGATTTCCTCGGCGGTCAGTTGCGAGCGGTTGAAAAGCTGGTTGAGGCGCGGCATCAGCTTCTTGGGCGCAGCTGGATCGAGAAAGCCGATATGCGCCAGCGCCTGCTCCCAATGGCCCAGCATGCCGGCCACCTGGGCCGCGTCGGCGCGCTGCGGCGCGGGCGTGTGCTCCACCACGGGAAAGCCGCCCAGCGCCTGGCGCCATTCGTAGGCCACCACCTGGATGGCCGCCCCCAGGTTCAGCGAGCCGAACTGCGGATTGGACGGAATCGACAGCGCCACATCGCTGCGGTAGACATCGTCGTTGCTCATGCCGAAGCGCTCGCAGCCGAACAGGAAGGCCACGCCGGACTGGTTGCAGCGCGGCGTGGGAGCCGGTGCGGACAAGGATTCATCGGCGGGCGGCGCCGCTTCATCGGGCGCATCCAGCACATCCAGCGCCCCGCTGAGCAGCAGCTCGAAATGCTGGCGCGGCGTGCGCGTGGGCGGGCCGAAGTCGCGCGGCGTCATGGCCGTGGCGCACAGGTGGCTGATGCCGTCCAGCGCCTCCTCCAGCGTCTCGACCACGCGCGCATTGCCCAGCACGTCCAGCGCGCCGCTGGCCCGCTGGATGGTCTCTTCCTTGCGCAGCACGTTGGGCCAGCGCGGGCGCACCAGCACCAGGTCGTCAAAGCCCATGGTCTTCAGGGCGCGGGCGGCGGCGCCCACATTGCCGGCGTGGCTGGTTTCTATCAGTACGAATCGGGTTTTCATTGCGTCGCTGGCCTGCCGGCGCCGGCAGAGCCCCCAAGACGGGACAGGTTGCGCAGCACAAAACGGACAAGGCGGGTAAAATTGCGCGCTATTGTCGCCGCCCCGCATCGCCGGACGCGGCTTTTTCCGTTCTTACCCGCGTCAAACAGCCTGCTTTTGCCAGAGAGGACCGTCCTCTCCTTGCACAGCCGCTGCTCCGCCAACGCCTCACAATCTATGTCGACCAACCTGCATCCCATGCTCAACGTGGCCATCAAGGCCGCACGCGCCGCCGGCGCCATCATCAACCGCGCGGCTCTTGACGTGGAATCCGTGCGTGTCGCACAAAAGCAGGTCAACGACTTTGTGACCGAGGTGGACAAGGCGGCCGAGCAGGCCATCATCGAAACCTTGCTGGGCGCCTACCCGGGCCACGGCATCCTGGCCGAGGAATCGGGCAACGAGTTCGGCGCCAAGAACTCCGACTACGTCTGGATCATCGATCCGCTGGACGGCACCACCAACTTCATCCACGGCTTCCCCGTGTACTGCGTGAGCATTGCCCTGTCCTTCAAGGGCAAGGTGGAGCATGCCGTGGTGTACGACCCCTCGCGCAACGACCTGTTCACGGCCACGCGCGGCCGCGGCGCCTACCTGAATGACCGCCGCATCCGCGTGTCCAAGCGCATCCAGCTCAAGGACAGCCTGATCTCCACCGGCTTCCCCTTCCGCCGTGGCGACAACTTCAAGCAGTACATGAACATGCTGGGCGACGTGATGCAGGAAACCGCAGGCGTGCGCCGCCCCGGCGCCGCCGCGCTGGACCTGGCCTACGTGGCAGCCGGCTTTGCCGACGGCTTCTTCGAAAGCGGCCTGCAGATCTGGGACGTGGCCGCCGGCAGCCTGCTGGTGACCGAGGCCGGTGGCCTGGTCGGCAACTTCACGGGTGAGGCGGATTTCCTGGAGCAGAAGGAATGCCTGGCGGGCAATCCGCGCATCTATGGTGCGCTGGTCGGCATCGTTGGCAAGTACAGCAAGTTTGCTTCTGCTGGGGAGAAGGCTGGTGTGCGGCAGGCTTTGTCTGATTCTGGCGAGGCGGCTCCCGTCGCTGATGCTGAAACTGCTGAGTCTGAGCAGCAGCCTGAGGCTTGATTCCGGCTTCTCCTCTCTCTCTTTAAAACAGCTCCTTCAAGGGGCTGTTTTTCATTGGGCGTGGACTTGGGTACTTTGTTTTTGACCCTGCCGGGGGGTGCTTTTCGAGGCCGGGTCTCGGCCCGGCGGCCGACCTACCTTTCTTTGATTCGTCAAAGAAACGTAGGCCAAAGAAAGACGACCCGAATGTCCACGTCCCTTCGCTGCGCTGCGGGCAACCTGCGTCGTGCCACCTGCGGGGTTCGCCGCAGAACTCACTGCGCGCTGCGCGCTCCGTTCAAACAACTGCGGCGAGTCAGTTGACGAGGCAGCCCTGTCCTTCGGCAGGACTGCAACCCCGCAGGCGGCCCGACGCAGGCGTGGACATACGGGAGGGGTGAGAGGGGGCCACGGTCAGGGGCAGCATGCTGCCCACTGCACGTTTACCGCCTCTTTTACCTCGCGCGTGCGTTGATCACCGCCTCGGCCACGTTGCGCGGTGCTTCGGCGTAGTGCTTGAACTCCATGGAGTAGGTGGCACGGCCTTGCGTTTGCGAGCGCAGGGAGGTGGCGTAGCCGAACATTTCGGACAGGGGTACTTCGGCCTTGATGGACTTGCCGCCGCCGGCCATGTCGTCCATGCCCTGCACCATGCCGCGACGCGAGGACAGGTCGCCCATGACGGTGCCGGCGTAGTCTTCGGGCGTCTCGACTTCCACGGCCATCATGGGTTCCAGGATGACGGGGTTGGCCTTCCTGGCGGCTTCCTTGAAGCCAAAGATGGCCGCCATCTTGAAGGCCATTTCGTTGGAGTCCACGTCGTGGTAGGAGCCGAAGGTCAGCGTGACCTTGACGTCCACCACGGGGTAGCCAGCCAGCACGCCGCTGGTCAATGCCTCGACCACGCCCTTTTCCACCGCAGGGATGTACTCGCGCGGCACCACGCCGCCCTTGATGGCGTCAACGAACTCGAAGCCCTTGCCGGGTTCCTGCGGCTCCACCGTGAAGACCACGTGGCCGTACTGGCCCTTGCCGCCGGACTGGCGCACGAACTTGCCATCCACATCGGTGACTTTCTTGCGGATGGTCTCGCGGTAGGCCACCTGGGGCTTGCCCACGTTGGCTTCCACGTTGAACTCGCGCTTCATGCGGTCCACGATGATTTCCAGGTGCAGCTCGCCCATGCCGGCAATGATGGTCTGGCCCGATTCCTCATCGGTGCGCACGCGGAAGGACGGGTCTTCGGCCGCCAGGCGCGACAGGGCGATGCCCATCTTTTCCTGGTCGGCCTTGGACTTGGGCTCCACGGCCTGGGCGATCACGGGCTCGGGGAAGACCATCTTCTCCAGCACGATGGGCGCGGACGGGTCGCACAGGGTCTCGCCCGTGGTCACGTCCTTCAGGCCCACGCAGGCGGCAATGTCGCCGGCGTGGATTTCATCGACCTCCAGGCGCTCATTGGCATGCATCTGCACGATGCGGCCGATGCGCTCCTTCTTGTCCTTGACGGAGTTGAGCACGCTGTCGCCCTTGTTGAGCACGCCCGAGTAGACGCGCACAAAGGTGAGCTGACCCACGAAGGGGTCGGTCATCAGCTTGAAGGCCAGGGCAGAGAACTTCTCGCTGTCATCGGCATGGCGCACGATGATGGAGCCGTCTTCCGCATGGCCTTCCACGGGCGGCACTTCCAGCGGGGAAGGCATGAGTTCGACCACGGCGTCCAGCAGGCGCTGCACACCCTTGTTCTTGAAGGCCGAGCCGCACAGCATGGGCTGGATCTCGCCCGCAATGGTGCGCAGGCGCAGGCCGCGCAGGATGTCGGCCTCGGGCAGGTCGCCCTCTTCCAGGTAGCGGTTCATCAGGTCTTCGCTGGCCTCGGCAGCCGCCTCCACCATGGACTCGCGCCACTTCCTGGCGTCTGCCACCATGGCTGCGGGAATGTCCTGGTACTCGAACTTCATGCCCTGCGTGGCCTCGTCCCAGATGATGGCCTTCATCTTGAGCAGGTCCACCACGCCGGTGAACTGCTGCTCCGCGCCAATGGGCAGCACGATGGGCACGGGGTTGGCCTTGAGGCGGTCGATCATCATCTGCCGCACGCGCAGAAAATCCGCGCCCGTGCGGTCCATCTTGTTGACGAAGGCCAGGCGCGGCACCTTGTACTTGTTGGCCTGGCGCCAGACCGTCTCGGACTGCGGCTGCACGCCGCCCACGGCGTCATAGACCATGACGGCGCCGTCGAGCACGCGCATGGAGCGCTCCACTTCAATCGTGAAGTCCACGTGGCCCGGGGTGTCGATGATGTTGATGCGGTGCTGGTCAAAGCGGCCGTCCATGCCCTTCCAGAAGCAGGTCGTGGCCGCCGAGGTGATGGTGATGCCGCGCTCCTGCTCCTGCTCCATCCAGTCCATGATGGCGGCGCCCTCGTGCACCTCGCCCAGCTTGTGGCTCACCCCGGTGTAGAACAGGATGCGCTCGGTCGTGGTGGTCTTGCCGGCATCGATGTGCGCGGAGATACCAATGTTGCGATAGCGTTCTATGGGGGTGTGGCGGGCCATGAAAGGACTCCTGGGTGCTGATAAGCGTTGATGCGTGGATCTGCCGTGGGCTGGGATTCTCGCGGGGGTTGAATGAGGGTTGATGACAATTGGAATGTACGAAGACAATCGTACTATCTTCCGCAACTTCTTGCACAACGATCCATGTTTTCACCACGCCATGCCCCTGTCTGCCAGATAACTGCCCGCGCCACGCCGCATCAGCGACGTGCGGCATTGCTTCCATGGCACAGTGGCGCCCCATCGACTGGACGATTCATGCTTGCCAACCATCCCGACCGCGAACAGATACGCCTGGAAAACCTGCTCAACGCCCTGGGCAACCCCCTGCGCCTGGCCGTGGTGCGCGCGCTGGCCGCAGGCCATGAGCGCGCCTGCGGCTCGCTCTTGCAGGGCCAATCCAAATCCACCATGACCCACCACTGGCGCGTGCTGCGCGACAGCGGCGTGATCTGGCAGCGCCCCGACGGCCGCGAAAACCTGCTCTCCCTGCGCCGCGAAGACCTGGACGCGCGCTTTCCCGGCCTGCTGGACGCGCTGCTGCAGGCCCTGGCCGAAGACCCGCTCACCGAACAGACCACGGCGGCCCACCTCAAACCCTGCCCTTGAAGCCCCGCCCCTGCAACGCAGGCGGCAGCCCTGCGCCCTACCCCTTCACGGCAAGCGCCACAGCAACGCCCTCATCCGCAAACCGCTTGGCCGCCTTGAGCAGATAGCTCACGGCATAGAGGATGGGGTCATCGGCCTCGTCGCCATTCAGATGGTCCACCACCTCGATGGCATAGCCCAGGTCCACCGCCGTGTCGTGCAGCAGGCCCAGCAGCTCCTTGTCCTGCGGCTCCAGCGACTGCGCCTGATCGGCCTTCACGTAGTAGATGCGCAGCAGGTCGCGGCAGACGCAGTTGATGGCCGTGACTTTGTGGTGAGCGTGCAGGTCCAAAACGTCCAGGGCGGCGCCCAGGTGCAGGACGGCGTCGATGGCCAGGTCTTCGAGTTTGGGTTCGGAAATGGTGCAGATGTCTTGATCCATCGAAGCCTCCTCTGATGATTGAAGCCTGCGTCTCGGCCTCGTACCGAGCTGTGCCGGATGCAAGGCAGCAGCAGCCCAAGCTCAGCAAAAGAGTTAAATATAACGTGGTTTAAATTGCATCAAAAACTGACGCTCTTGCCCATGCAAAAGCGTCCTGTCAAACGCGGCCGTCCAGCCGGCGCCACTTCGTTCGATGCAGACATTGCCCGGGCTTTCGGCGCGGCGGTGCGCGCCCTTCGCACCGAGCGCGGTATC
The DNA here is from genome assembly GCF_000799035.1 of Delftia sp. ZNC0008. Lineage (NCBI taxonomy): Bacteria > Pseudomonadati > Pseudomonadota > Betaproteobacteria > Burkholderiales > Comamonadaceae > Delftia > Delftia sp. ZNC0008. Next base: position 9,585 of record NZ_JTKZ01000699.1, on the reverse strand, counting down.
TCCCAGGAGTCATTGGCCAACCTCGCCGACATAGAGCGCTCTCACATGGGCAAGGTGGAGCGTGGGGAGCACATGCCCACCCTGGCTATCGTGTTCAAGATTGCGCGGGGGCTGGGGTGCAGTGCGGCTGAGGTGATGGGGAGGGCTGAGGAAGAGTTAGGGGCGGAGGCCCAGCCTGCGAAAACAGAAATTCAGTGATTTTCCCGAAGCTCGAAGTCACTTCCACCCATCAATGCGGCGTTGACTCTGGAGGCAACAAGTGGCCCCCAGACCTTCAACCCGGCTTCCAACTCGTATGAAAAATGTGCTGTCCGTAAATGCTGTGCTTGACCAACTGGCGACCTTCGTCGGCAAAGACATCTCTTTGGTGGGCATCCTGCGATTCGAGTTCGAGGGGACGGCTCTGGACCACTTCCCACTGTCGGAACGCCGCGTAGCGAAAGATGGTGGCCCACGCGAACCGTCAAGTGTGTGGCTGAGCGCCGGTCCAGGCGACCTTCAGTTCAACGATGTGCGGCTTCAACGATGGCACGGAAAGCGAGTCACGGTACTTGGCACTTTGCTTGGTCCTGATGAAAAGCTCGGAGGATGTGGGCATTTCTCTGCGTTTCCAGCCGAGGTGGTGGCTCGATCTATTGAGCGGCTCTAGGCGGCTAGGAGCAGCCACTAGCTATAGCCTTCCGAGCGACGGCTCCAGGCTGCGAGCAGCACAGTCCTGTGCAGCCGCTCAACAGCCGCTGTCGGCCCTACAGCGGCTGTTCACTAAGGCGGCCGTCATGGCCCTGCCTCGTTTCGAGTACAGCAAGATGTGACAAAATACGAGCATTTGAACAGGCCATATGAAATCTCGCTCGATCCGGCGGGGAAGGACGAGACCGAAGTGATTGGAACTAGTAGCGAGGCCTTCCGTTTCGTCGATCTCTTCGCTGGGCTGGGTGGCTTCCACGTCGCCCTCAATGAGTTGGGTGGACGTGGCGTGTTCGCTGCTGAGCGGGAGCCCAAGCTGAAGGCCCTCTACAAGGTCAACTTCGGTATCGACGCTTGGGGTGACCTTAACGACCTCAGCAGCGACGAGATCATCGCCCGTAACCTGCCCGATCACCACGTTCTTACCGCTGGTTTTCCGTGCCAACCGTTCTCCAAAGCAGGAGATCAACTGGGCTTCAAGGACACTAACCAAGGCAATCTTTTCTTCAAGGTTCACGAGATCCTACGTGTCAAGCGGCCGCGACACTTCATCTTGGAGAACGTGCCCAATATTCTCAAGCACGACGGTGGCCGCACCAAGGCCACGATCATCCGCATGCTGGAAGAGCTTGGCTACTCCGTCGACGTCGAGCACTTCTCTCCCCACGATTTCGGCATTCCGCAGGTGCGGGACCGTGCCTACTTCGTGGGTTCGCTCGAGGGGCTCGATCATTTCGAGTGGCCGGCGAGGCACAAGGATCCCACCCAAATTCACTGTGTACTGCGCCACGACGTACCTTCCACCCGCGCCATCCCGGAACTGACGCTGCGAGCCATCGACATGTGGGGAGACTTTCTGCGCCACTCTCCGGCTGAGTTGAAGCTGCCTTCCTTCCCGATCTGGGCAATGGAGTTCGGTGCGACCTACCCCTACGAGGACGAAACTCCGCCAGGGATTTGGGCTCGCAGACCTATGTGGGGTCTTTGCCAGATGGGCTTCAAGGGTAGCTTCGGCCAATCCCTCGAGGGCCCGGTCGACGAACAAATCACGAGGATACCGAGCCATTCCAACCGTGCAGGCGACTTCGATTTCCCACTGTGGAAACGGACTTTTATCAGGCAGAACCGTGAGTTCTACCAAGCCAACCGCTCCTGGATTGATCCCTGGCTTGCAAGGTGGCGCCCTCAAGACTTCCCCTCCAGCTTCCAGAAGATGGAGTGGAACGCACAGGGTGAAGAGCGCGACATCGACAACTTCGTGCTGCAAGTTCGTGCGTCTGGACTGCGGGTCAAGCGTCCCACAACCTCCCCAAGTCTCATAGCCTTCACGCAGACCCAAGTGCCCATCCTCGGAGCTAACCTGACCGGTGAACGTCGCTACATGACCCCAGCCGAGTGTGCTGAACTTCAGTGCCTCGGCGGCATCCAGTTGCCCACGTCCGACCTCGACGCGTATAAGGCCTTGGGCAACGCAGTGAACGCCCGTGTCGTCAAAGCAATCGCCGAACGATTGTTGTACAGGCTCATCCGGCCTACCTTGAGCGACACCTCTGACCTCAAACCGTTGAAAGCTACTGCATGACTGACCGCATAGAACACGAAGACGATTTTGACGAGGAGGATCCACGGATCCAACTGCTGGAGAGCCTTGCCGATGGGATGGCAACTCTTTCGGAGGCTTCAGACACGCCCGACGGGGTCACCCCAGTATCTTCAATGTTCAGTAGCGGTGACGTAGACTTTTCTTCTGACGCATGGATGAATCAACTGGCCGAGATCCAGGGTTGGCTGAGCCTCAGCAAGGATCTCCCGCTCACGGGAGGCAAATCCTTCCTTCAGGCGCTCATCGCTGAGTTCGAACTCGATCCCACCGACTTGCTCGCCTCAGGGACAGCGTACCCACCGCTGAGTCTCCGCGCGCTGGAACGTCTCAACGAGCGCCTGGATACCGCCGGGCGGTTGCAGATCGACTTTCTCGAAGATCTTGAGACCAAGGGCACCAGTCGAGCTTCGGCCACCCAGTCTTGGGCTGACGCGTGGGCGGAAATTGACGCGAGTGAGGGGGCGGTGAGTCCGGAACCGGTCACAGCAAAAGCCGACGTCTGGCCGATCTTCCAACTCACCAAGAAACCGCCGAACCTAACGCCGTCCTACCAGCGCGGAGACGTCTGGCGTAATGGTGACCGGCAGTCCCTAATAGAGTCCATCCTTCGGGGCGTCCCCCTGCCCTCCATCATCCTGCTCCGCAGCAAACCATCCATTCCGCACGAGGTCGTCGACGGCAAGCAGAGGCTCACGGCCATACTCCGGTTCGTGGGCAAGCACCCTGTCGCCAAACAGAAAGTTGCGGAGGTCGCTGCCCGACACAGCGGCAAGAAGTTTAACAAGCATGGACGGCTCGACGACCAAGGCGACCAGAGCCTGGCTGATCTGTTCAACACCGACTATCCGGCCTTCCGTCTTGCGTGGAAGGCGCTAGAAGGTCACGCACTCAAAGCCGAGCATGAGAACGAGTACTACTTTCCGTTCAAGCTGCGCACAACCGGAGACGGCGGGCTGGTCGGTCGCAACCTTGAACCTCTCCGCGGCAAGTATTACACGCAAATCAAGCGCCACGAGATCAACGTCGCTAGCCAGCAGCTCGACGTTGAGGAACTGTTCGAGGGCGTCGTGGAGTACAAAATCCCCGTTATTGAGTACACCCAGGCCTCTCAGGCTCAGATTCATGAGGTTTTCCGTCTTTACAACAAACAGGGCGTGCACCTGAACGCGGAAGAGATCCGTAACGCCGTCTACCATGAAGCCGAACTCACGCGCGCAACGCTCGCAGCGGCCGGCGACGCCGACCCAAACACTGATGTCGCCAAAATTGCCAAGTCGCTAGCCGGTGTCGCGAATCTTGGTCGCCTCGGCCAGGCACTGACGAACTACGGCTTCGGCGACACGCGCTACAAGCGCACTAAGGTTCTGGCATGGGTCATCTCGGTCTTGGTGCATGACACCGCTGGAAGGGATCTGGCATCGACCAGCCGTAACATCGACCAATTGCTGATCGCGGTTCAGAAGAACCCGTCCCACCCGCTTGCCCAGTCCTCGACCTTGACCAGACTGTTCTCGCTGCTGCTGCACGCCGTGGAACTCCACTCATCGCACGATGAGTTGTGGTCCGATCAATTCAAGGATGGCGGCAAGGGTGCCAAGTGGCAGGAACTCCAACTCGTAGGTTCCCTCGTGGGCATTACCATGGCCTTAGCGGCCTCGCCAAACGACATCGAGGACCGCATCGAAGCGAAGGGTGATGTTATCCGCAGGGCCAGCGAAGAATCCGCAGATTGGGCACGCCCGGGTAAGACGCAGACAAAAACCCAGTGGGACTTCATCGCCAGGATCAGCAAAAGTCTCCTCGAACTATTGGACATCGACCCTCATCAAGCGGCGGAGGCAATAAGTCAACAGTTCGGGGCCTCCGGCTACTCGTCGTTGCAGCGGATGCTCATCAAACCGAAGAGTTAAGAGCAGTGTCAGGAAATTCCCCACTCGTCGAGCACGTCTACTTCAATCCACCCGCGCCCCAGGAGGCGGACTCATGGTGGGCCCGCTACAAGGCTCAACTTGCCGGCTTGACCGAGACAGCGCGCGCCTCAGTTGAAGCAGACTCCCGCTACATTGTCCAGCGCGGAATCATGGCAGCCGACACCGCGAAACCCGAAGAGTGGTCATCCCGCCGATCGCGCACGGGACTCGTTATGGGTTCGGTCCAGTCTGGCAAGACCGCTTCTATGCTGGGTGTCTCAGCCTTGGCCATCGACAACGGCCTCGACATCATCGTCGTACTCGCTGGAACCCGTCTCTCTTTGTGGCGCCAGACCTACGAGAGGCTGGTGCAGCAGTTGGACTCGGGAGAGGAGAACGCACAGAAGATTAAGCGCCGCCTACTGTGCCCACCGCCGGGCATCGCACTGTCGGAGCAGACGCACTCGCTTGCAACCACCTATCGCCTGCCACCGGCTCAGGTTCGACAACGTCTGAGTCAGGGCAAGCCGGTCATCATCGTGGCGATGAAGCAGACCGATCATCTGCACGCCTTGGCAGCAAGCCTGCGCGCAAATGTCTTTAGCGTGGTCAAGGAGCTTGGTCGCACGGCCCACATGCTTGTACTGGACGACGAGGCCGACGACGGCTCTGTCCTCGATGCCGTTGTTGAGTCCTCGCAGGACCCCATCTACGGCAGGCTGAAGCAGATCCCGCGTGCGATTGCCAACCTTTGGGACCCTCCCCAGGGTTCGCCTGAAAATCTGTTCTCGACCTACATCGCCTACACCGCTACACCCCAGGCCAACCTCCTTCAGGAGGACCACAACCCCCTGGCGCCGCGAGATTTCCTGATCTCTCTTCGCACGCCGCTCGACGTCGGCCATCCGGTAGACACGACCGCACCTGGCAACCTCAACTCCCCTCGCTCATCGACCTACCCCGAGCCGGCCGGGATCCGCTCCTACTACACCGGCGGTGAGGTCTTCTACCGTCGTGCGCGGGGCGGCGGCCTGTGTGTGCCCACAACCAACTCCGTTCAACATGACCTCGCCGATGCCGTTCGGGCCTTCCTGGTGGCGGGCGCCATCCGCCTGCACCGCTCCGGCAAGCTCGGCCCAGCCTCTGTCATTAGAGCCCAGTTCGACACCGAGGAAGAAGCCCTTGCCAGCGTGACTTCGCCGCACTCAATGCTCTACCACCCTTCGGCGGCAATTCTGGATCACTTCCGGGGTGCTGAAGACGTCCTGCTCTGGGCAGGAATCCAGGATCGAGCAACAGCTCGAAATCTGCTAGACGCAGGCGACGCCCGGCTCCCAGACACCTTGGTGAACGACCTGCAGGCGGACCCCGCCCCGTGGGCACAATGGCTCGACAAGTACCTTGCCTCTGCCGGAGCAATCGAGGGCGAGTTCGACGTCCTACCGCCGAAGACCTTCCCGGACTGGCAGACCGTCGAAACCCTGCTCATCGACGAGGTTATCCCAGGGACCAGGGTCGCCGTGGTCAACAGCGACCCCAGCGCTGACGATCGCCCTGCCTACACCCCCAGCCAGGACCCGGGAACTGGCAAGTGGCGCGCCGCCCGAGACATCAGCACGATCTTCGTCTCAGGGAATGTCATGGCCCGGGGGCTGACCCTGGAAGGGATGACTACGGCGTTGTTCCAACGTTCATCGGCCAACCCACTAGCCGACACTCAGATGCAGATGCAGCGCTGGTTCGGGTATCGCGGATCCTATATAGAACTGTGCCGCGTCTTTGCCTCAAGCGCTCAACTCGACCTCTTCCGCGCCTACCACGATGTCGACGAAGCGGTTCGCACAGCAATCACCGAGCGCATGATGAGCGGCACCCCTGAACCGACCGTCCTGCAGGGCTTCAACTTCGAGGCCACCGGAAAAATCGCGGGCGTCGGTAACCGGCCCCTGTCTCCAGGGGCTCGCCCTTTCGTCACAGTCATCAATGAGAGCCAACAGCCGGATCCCAATGCAGACTTAGTAGCGGAACTCTTCGCCCGACCGTCCAGCGATCTCACTGTCGCCGAAGTGCTGCGAGGCCGGATCCTAGACGTTCCACTCGAACTTACCGAGGCCGCCGAGATCTTGGATCGCCTCTCTTTCGCCGACTACCGGCCGGGAAGCGAGGGGTTCTACGCGGACTTCTGGAGCGACATCGAAGCCCGAACAAACGCAGTTGCCCCATTGCCGGATTCACCTTTCTACCGCCCGCCGGTTAAGCATGGCGAGGGAGACCAGACCCGGCATGCCTGCCCTTATGCCATCGCCGCCTACCTTCGACTCTGGTCGGCCAGCCTCACTCGGCGGATCACGGGCCTTTTTGTCACCGGCCACCCCGGCGATCTATGGTCCTACGCCGACCTCGGTCGCAAGGCGGCTGAGCAGCCACGGTTCTGGGTCGGCATTCGCTACGGAGAAGGTGACACTCTGTCTAGTGGTCCGCTGGCGCGGCTCCCTTTCAACATTCGCGCCACCACCAAGATGGTGGTCGGCGGCGAACTTAAGACGACTTGGGGAGCGAGCAACCCCAACGCAGGCCCAGGCCAATATCGCGGCGACGTCTACTTCGACTACTACCACCGCAACCTTGCTGTTCCGATGAGCAGCGACACGGCTTGGCGACCCAGCGGCTCTGATGGTCAGATCCTCTTCTACGTCAACCAACTTCCGGGCGACCTCTACCCCACGGTCGCAGTTGGAGTCTGCCTGCCTGCGGGAGGTCCCGAGCAGTTCGCAGCTACCCGTGCTGGGGTGGCCATAGTGAAAAGGAGCCTCCCATGACCAACTACGAAGAAGTTCTCGAGCAGATAAACGCCGTTCCAGCGGGTGTCACCGGAAATGACCGATCAATCACTTGGTTGACCGACGCGCAGGTGGTCGGTCTCGCCAGGAACCATCGCGGGCACCTGGAACTGTTCCTTGCAGGCGACCAGTTGAAGCCCCGGACCAGCACAGTGAAGTCTGCGATTCACTACCACTCGTGGCACCGTGACACCCAGCCGCCGCTGAGCGCGAACCGAATTCTCTTACCCGCTCTGGGACACTTCGACCAGGTGGGTGCATTCATTGCCGCTGAGTTGCTGCGTGAGAAAGCTGACGCCAATCTGGAGCGCGCCTTTGCGGTCACCGAACCCCTGATCGAACTCGCCATCAAGCGTTTGGAGATCTCCGAGAACGCCATCCTTGGACTTGTCGGAGAACTGCTCCTTCTCGACGCTCTCTGCCGGCGCGCAGAGGATATGCACGTCAGGTCGATCGTCCAGGCTTGGGATGGCTGGCGCCGCTCAGCAAGGGACTTCACATGGGAGGGTACGGGTGTGGAGATAAAAACCACAACTCGCACTACCTCAAGTCACGCCGTCCATGGCGTGCACCAGATCGAGCCTGCCGCGACCACTGATGACGCCCCCGGGGAATCGCGCCTGCTCCTCGTAAGCATCGGTCTGCGACAGACAGATCCCAACGTGCCTGCCTCGTCGATCCCATCCCTGGTGGAGAGCATCGTCGCGCGACTCACCGTGAGCGGAGCTAGCGGTTTGGTCGATGAGTTTCTTAAACGCGTGGCCATGTACGGCTCGGAGTCGGGTATCGGATACGAGCATGCCACGATGGCCAACGAGGCTCCGTTCACAACCCCGTTTAGCGTGACCTTCATCCGCGGCTACGACATGGCAGACCCGGCGGTCGAGGTGCTGCGGCGCGATGACGTGGTCGCCCACCAGCATGTGGACGTCCAGTCGCTCACCTTCCGCGTGGAACTTCCCGCGACGATCAGCTTGAACAACCCTATTGCAGGCGTCCGACGCGTCTCTGAGGCAATCCTGGGCCTGCACAGTTAAGGACGCTCTGCACAACGCGTTGAGAGGTACTCCAGCGCCCGGGCTTGTACCTCACCTACCCCCTCTATGCAACGCTCAATGCTTCTCGGGCGCTGGGCGTAGAGGCGTTGGGCAGCTCCGGAGAGCCGGATCAGAACGCGGCGCAATTAGTCGAAAGGACTCGGCAGGCTCTTCGCGACGAACTGCTTAGCCCTCCAAACCCGTCGCCCGTAATTTGGTTGCGATCGACTTCTCCCACTGCAAAGCCGCCGGCCGCATGCCGCAGATTAGCAGCACCAACAGGTCGATTGCAGCCTCCTCTGCGCTCCCACACACACCCTCCACACCCCCGCCCCATAATCCCGCCCGCAACCCCCAGCCCTCCCCCGGCCCTTCTTGCAGGCACAAGACATGACTTCACTGACCGAGCTGTGGCAGGCAGCCATCACCTGGCTCGCCACCCACGCCGTAACCCCCACCGTTCACTGGCTGGACATCGCCCAGGCGGCCGGCGATCCGCGTGAGATTGCCGAGGCGGTGCTGATTGCCGCGCTGCAGCTGTTCCTGATCGCGGGCGTGATGCGGCCGCTGGAGAGCCTGTTCCCGGCCGAGCGCTGGAGCGATCGGCGGCTGACCACGGTGGACCGCAACTACACGCTGCTGATGCTGCTGGGGCTGTTTCCGCTGTTCAGTTTTCTGGTGCTGATGCCGTTTGCCAGCATGCTGGGCGGCGGGCCGGCGGCCGAGGAGGCCACGGGGCTCAAGCACTGGGTGCCGTGGTTTGCGGACCATCCGGTGGCGCTGTTCCTGGTGTACTACGTGGTCTACGACCTGGTGTATTACTGGATGCACCGCGCCCAGCATGTGATTCCCTGGTGGTGGGCCATGCACAGCATGCACCACAGCCAGCGGCAGATGAGCTGCTGGAGCAATGACCGCAGCCATTACCTGGACGGCATGCTGCAGTCCTTCATCCTGGCCACGGTGGGGCTGGCGATGGGGGTGGAGCCTTCGGAGTTTGCGCTGCTGGGGCTGCTGAGCGAGCTGGTGCAGAACTTCTCGCACGCCAATGTGCGGCTGCGCCTGGGCTGGCTGGGCCGCGTGGGTGAGCGGGTGCTGGTGGGCCCGCTGTTCCACCGCCACCACCACATGCTGCGCGACCCCGAGCGGCCCACGCGCCACAACTGCAATTTTGGGCAGGTGCTGCCCTGGTGGGACATGCTGTTTGGCACCGCGCTGTACACCGACGAGCCCGTGCGCCCCACGGGCGTGAGCGACCCCGAGGTGGATGCCGACAACGAGCGCGGGCTGGTGGCCATGCAGTGGCATACGCTCAAGCGGTTCTGGGGGGCGTTTCGCCGGCGCGAGGGCTGGCGGCTGGGCGATGTGTCCTTCGGGCCCGGCTACCGGCCCATTCATGACGACGATGGGGCCCAGCCCCACCCTGCGGCCGGAGCGGCTGCGGTGACGGGGGCGGCCGGGGTTGCGCCTACGGCTCCAGGTTCGGCCGCATCAGCGCCTCGAACCAG
>NZ_JTKZ01000805.1:0-1251 GCF_000799035.1 Delftia sp. ZNC0008 | reverse complement strand
GCATGGTCGGCCTGATCGGGCCGGACGGCGTGGGCAAGTCCAGCCTCATGGCGCTGATCTCCGGGGCACGCAAGATCCAGGAAGGCAGCGTCGAGGTGCTGGGCGGCGACATGGCCCAGCGCCGGCACCGCGAGGCCGTCTGCCCGCGCGTGGCCTACATGCCGCAGGGCCTGGGGCGCAACCTCTATCCCACGCTGTCGGTGGAGGAGAACCTGCAGTTCTTCGCGCGCCTGTTCGGCCATGACGCGGCCGAGCGGCGCCGGCGCATCGACGACCTCACCCAGGCCACGGGCCTGCGCAAATTCCTGGAGCGGCCGGCCGGCAAGCTGTCGGGCGGCATGAAGCAGAAGCTGGGCCTGTGCTGCGCGCTGATCCACGACCCCGACCTGCTCATTCTTGACGAGCCCACCACGGGCGTGGACCCGCTGGCGCGCGCCCAGTTCTGGGACCTGATCGCGCGCATCCGCCGCCAGCGCCCCGGCATGAGCGTGCTGGTGGCCACGGCCTACATGGACGAGGCCCAGCGCTTCGACTGGCTGGTGGCCATGGACGAGGGCCGCGTGCTGGCCACGGGCACGCCGGCCGAGTTGCTGCAGCGCACGGCCAGCCGCTCGCTGGAAGAGGCCTTCATCGCCCTGCTGCCCGAAGAGAAAAAGCGCGGCCATGCGCCCGTGACCATCGCCCCCCTGCCCGAGGGCGGCGAGGACGACATCGCCATCGAGGCCAGGGACCTGACCATGCGCTTTGGCGACTTCGTCGCCGTGGACCATGTGTCCTTCCGCATCCGCCGCGGCGAGATCTTCGGCTTCCTGGGCTCCAACGGCTGCGGCAAGAGCACCACCATGAAGATGCTGACCGGCCTGCTGCCGGCCAGCGAGGGCCAGGCCTGGCTGTTCGGCCAGCCTGTGGACCCGCGCGACATCGACACGCGCCGCCGCGTGGGCTACATGACCCAGGCGTTCTCGCTGTACGGCGAGCTGACCGTGCACCAGAACCTGGTGCTGCACGCGCGCCTGTTCGGCGTGCCCGAGGCGGACATTCCCGCGCGCGTGGCCGAGATGCTGCAGCGCTTCGACCTGCAGGCCGCGCAGCTCAGCCTGCCGGCCGCCCTGCCGCTGGGCATGCGCCAGCGCCTGTCGCTGGCCGTGGCCATGGTGCACAAGCCCGAGCTGCTCATCCTGGACGAGCCCACCTCGGGCGTGGACCCCGTGGCGCGCGACGGCTTCTGGCGCCTGCTGGTGGAGCTGTCGC
>NZ_JTKZ01000673.1:0-5391 GCF_000799035.1 Delftia sp. ZNC0008 | reverse complement strand
CCAGAACAGACCAGCTGTCACACCCCTGTAAACCCCCACCAACAAACTCCCCCCCTTCACCACCCCCCACAAAAACCACATGCCGCTGAGCAACCTCCCCACATTGCAATCCCTGCTCCTGTCCCGCCGCCTGGCGCTGAGCGTCCTGGCCAGCGCCGCGCTGGTGGCCGCCTGCGGTGGCAGCGACAGCAATGACAGCACGACGCCCCCGGTGGCCAGCCAGCCCGCGACGGCCACGCTGGCCGTGCTGGAGACCACGGATCTGCACTTCAATGTGCGCAGCTATGACTATTTCAAGCTGGCCGAGGATGCCTCCTACGGCTTCGAGCGCACGGCCACGCTGGTGCGCGCGGCGCGCAAGGAGTTTGCCAATACGCTGCTGGTGGACAACGGCGACACCATCCAGGGCACGGCCCTGGCCGATTACGAAGCCGAGGTGGCCAAGATCCCCTGCACGCAGCAGCTGTCCATGTACAAGGCCATGGGCGCGCTGGGCTTCGATGCGGGCACGCTGGGCAACCATGAGTTCAACTACGGCCTGCCCTTCCTGAACCAGGTGCTGGGCGGCGGCCTGGACGTGGACGGCGTGGACAAGTCGGTCAAGTGCGCGGGCAATGGCTTTCCGGTGGCGCTGTCGAATGTCTACAGCAGCAAGACCAAGCAGCCGCTGGTGCAGCCCTACGTGATTCTGGAGCGCAAGATCGCGGCCAAGGACAAGGATGGCAAGGCGGTGGAGCTGCCCATCAAGATCGGCGTGATCGGCTTCACCACGCCGGGCATCATGAACTGGGACAAGCGCTATCTGGAGGGCAAGCTCTACACCGAAGGTGCCGTGGAGTCCGCCCAGAAGTACCTGCCCGAGATGCGCGCCAAGGGCGCCGACGTGGTGGTGGCCATGCTGCACGGCGGCCTGGATGGCGCGGCCTACTCGCCGACGATGGAGAACCCCGGCCTGCACCTGAGCAAGGTGGCCGGCATCGACGCCATGGTCATGGGCCACCAGCACGGCGTGTTCCCCGATACGGCGGCCACGCCGGCGTTCACGCAGGCGGGCGTGGACAACAAGGCGGGCACCATCAACGGCGTGCAGTCGGTGATGGCCAGTTCCTGGGGCAAGGCGCTGGGCGTGATCCAGCTGGCGCTGAAGTGGGACGGCAAGCAGTGGAGCGTGGACAAGAGCGCGGGCAAGAGCGAGCTGCGCAATATCCAGACCGGCAAGGACGCCGCAGGCAAGGCCACCTACGTGGCCGTGGACCCGACGGTGGCGCCGCTGATCGAGAGCCAGCACCAGGCCGCCATCCAGTACGTGAAGACGCCCATCGGCAGCACGGACTTCCGCATGAGCACGCTGTTCGCCGATGTGGGCGACCCGGGCGCCATCCAGATCGTCAACCAGGCGCAGCGCGACTATGTGGCCGACTATGTGAAGGCCAGCCTGCCGCAGTACGCGCAGCTGCCCGTGCTGTCGGTGAGCGCGCCGTTCAAGTCGGGCTTCCAGGGCGGCGCCGACTACACCGACGTGGCCGTGGGCCCGCTGGCCATCTACAACGCGGCCGACCTGTACCTCTACCCCAACACCGTGTATGCGGTGAAGGTGAATGGCGCCGACATCAAGGACTGGCTGGAGGCCGCTGCCAAGCGCTTCAACCAGATCGATCCGGCCAAGACGGGTGAGCAGCAACTGATCAGCACCTTCCCGGGCTACAACTTCGACATGTTCACCACGGCCGATGTGCAGTACGAGATCGACGTGACCCAGCCCGTGGGCAGCCGCATCAGGAACCTGCAGTACCTGGGCAAGGCCATCGACCCGGCGCAGGAGTTCGTGATCGCCACGAACAACTACCGCGCCACCAGCGGCAAGAGCTTCATCGCCAAGCTCGACGGCTCCAGCGCCATCTGGGCCTCGCCGGACGCCAACCGCGACGTGGTGATCGGCTACGTGCGCAAGAACGGCAGCATCACGCGCGCTGCCAATGGCGCGGCCAAGAGCTGGCGCTTCACCAAGGTGGCCACCTCGGCCAACGTGGTGTTCAGCTCCGGCGTCAACGCGCTGCCGGTGGCGCAGGCTGCGGGCCTGGCCAACATCTCGCTGGTGGCGGCCGATGACGGCTCGGGCAAGGGCACGTCCAAGTACCGCCTGGATCTGTCGAAGTAAGTTCCGGCAGGCAAGCAACAAAAAAGCCCCGTGCATCTGGCACGGGGCTTTTTTGCTTGTGCCGAACGGGCTTCAGCGCGCAGGCGGCATCTCGAACACCAGGCAGGTGGTGGTGGCGTGGGCGTAGAGCGTGCCATCGGGGCCGACCAGGCGCGCCTCGGCCGTGGCCAGCTGGCGGCCGCAGTGCAGAACGCGGCCTTCGGCGCGCACGCGCGGCACGCGCGGGGTCAGGGCCTTGACCAGGTTCACCCCCAGCTCGGCCGTGGTGTAGCCCCGGCCCGGCGGCATGCAGGTGTGGACGGCGCAGCCCAGCGCCGAGTCCAGCAGGGTGGCGAACCAGCCGCCGTGCACCGTGCCCATGGGGTTGAGATGGTTGGCGCCGGGGCGGCCCTGGAAGACGGCGCTGCCTTCGCCCACGGAAATCAGCATGAAGTCCAGCGTGCGTGCAATGGGCGGGTAGGGCAGTTCGCCGCGCAGCATGGCCTGCATCAGCTCCAGCCCGCTGCGGCCTGCGACCTGGTCGGGGCGCGATACGCCTGCGCCGGGGCCGGCGTCCAGCCGGAGGGTGACCGCCTGTTCCTCGTCCAGCCAGGCTTGCAGGGCAGGGGAGATGGCGCCGGAGGTGACGCTGGAGGTTGTGTTGCGGGCGGCCTGCTCCGGGGAGTGGGTGCGGGTGTCCATGGAATGTCTCTCTTTCATTGGGAAAAGTGCGGGCGCCAGGCTGTCTGGGATGGCGGTGTGGATATTATTGTATCTACAACAGTTGTATATGCAATAATCTGCGCCATGCCAGTGAATCCAGACATCCTCGCCGTGCCCCAGGGCTGCACCAACCACCGCGTGCGCCAGCTCATGCGCAGCGTGGGCCAGGTGTACGACGCCCATCTGAACGAGACGGGGCTGCGCATCACCCAGTACTCGCTGCTCAGCCATGTGCTGGCCGCCAGTCCGGTGCGGCCCTCGGACCTGGCGCGGCGCATGCGCATGGACGCCTCGACGCTGACGCGCAACCTCAAGCCGCTGATCGACGCCGGCTGGGTGCGCATGGGCCAGGGCGAGGACCAGCGCAGCCGCCTGGTGCACATCACCGACGCGGGCCGGGCCAAGCGCGAAGAGGCCAAGCAAAGCTGGAAGACCGCACAGAACGAGCTCAACGCCCGTCTGGGCCTGGAGCGCGTGGCGGCCCTGCATGCGCTGATCGACGAATGCCTGGTGCTGCTCGATGGCGATGGCCACGCTGCAGACGGCCCGCAGGCGTAGGCCCTACCGAATTCCCAACCCCCGAAGAGACTCCCATGCTCTCCAACTCCACGGCGCGCTGGCTGCAGCGGCGCGGCATCCACTACGGCTGGCTGGTCGCGGCCATCACTTTCCTCACCATGCTGACCATGTCGGCCGCGCTGGGCCTGCCGGGCGCCATGCTGCAGCCGCTGTCGCGCGAGTTCGGCTGGAGTACGGAGCAGATATCGAGCAGCCTGGCGCTGCGCTTTGCGCTGTTCGGCCTGCTGGGGCCGTTTGCGGCCGTGATGATGGAGCGCTTCGGCCTGCGTGCCGTGATGTGCATGGGCCTGGCCCTGGTGGGAGGCGCCATGGCGATGGTGACGCAGGCCACGCAGCTGTGGCATCTGTTTTTGCTGTGGAGCCTTCTGCTGGGCATGGGCACGGGCCTGACGGCGCTGGTGCTGGGCGCCGTGGTGGCCAACCGCTGGTTTGCGGCGCGGCGGGGCCTGGTCATCGGCGTGCTCACGGCCAGTGCGGCCACGGGGCAGCTGGCCTTCCTGCCGCTGGCCGCCTGGATGATCGAGCACTGGGGCTGGCGCTCGGCCACGGTGCCGGTGTTCGTGGCCAGTGCCTTGATTGCCGTGCTGGCTTTGCTGTTCGTGCGGGACCGGCCTTCGGACCTGGGCCTGGCGCCCTTTGGCGGCGATGCCTCGGCCCCGCCGCCGCCGGCCATGGCCATGAACTTCGGCACGCCCTTCAAGGTGCTGGCCGAGGCCGCGCGCAACCGCACCTTCTGGCTGCTGGCGGGCACCTTCTTCATCTGCGGCCTGTCCACCAACGGCCTGGTGCAGACGCACTTCATCTCGCTGTGCGGCGACAACGGCATGGGCGCGGTGCCCGCCGCGTCGGTGCTGGCCATGATGGGGGCCTTCGACTTCGTGGGCACCGTGCTGTCGGGCTGGCTGTCGGACCGCTACGACAACCGCAAGCTGCTGTTCTGGTACTACGGGCTGCGCGGCCTGTCGCTGTTCTGGCTGCCGCATTCGGAGTTCACCTTCTATGGCCTGGGCCTGTTCGCCATGTTCTACGGGCTGGACTGGATCGCCACGGTGCCGCCCACGGTCAAGCTCACGGCCCAGCATTTCGGGCCGCAGAAGGTGGGGCTGGTGTTCGGCTGGATCTTCGCGGCCCACCAGCTGGGCGCGGCCGCCGCAGCCTGGGGCGCGGGCCTGACGCGCACGTTGCTGCTGACCTATACGCCCGCGCTGTATGCGGCCGGCCTGGCCTGCCTGGTGGCGGCGGTGATGGCGCTGGTCATAGGGCGGGCGCGCAAGGCGGCGGCGGTGGCGGCGGCCTGAGCCCCATCACCGCTCACGCCATCCACTCCCTCAGTACAGCTGGCGCTTGCCCGGCTGCAGCAGGACGACCAGGGCGCCCGCGCCACCTTCGGCCGGGCGGGCCTGCACAAAGGCCAGCACTTCCTTTTTCTGCACCAGCCAGCGCAGCACGCGGCCCTTGAGCACGGGGGTCTTGCCCGGCGAGCCCAGGCCCTTGCCGTGCACCACGCGCACGCAGCGTATGCCGGTGCGGTGGGACAGGCGGATGAACTGGCCCAGCGCCTCGCGCGCCTCGTCCACGCGCAGGCCGTGCAGGTCCAGCTGGCGCTGGATGCTCCACTCCCCGGCGCGCAGCTTGTGCGTCACGTCCAGGCCGATGCCGGGACGCCGGAAGCTGAGCTGGTCGTCGGTGTCCAGCAGGGTGCTGACGTCGAACTCGTCGCTCATGGCCTCCTGCAGCACGCGCTGCTCGTCCAGCTCCAGCTGCAGGGGCAGCGGCTCGGGGGGCTCGGGGGCATGGAGGTGGCGGGCGTGCGCGGACTTGAGCGCATGCACCGGGCCCACGGTGTTTTCGAACAGCTTTTGCTCGGCCAGGAGGCGGCGCGCCGCCTCGGCGCGCTGCTGCTGGAGCAGGGCCTCTTGGGCGGCGGCTTCGGCCAGTGCGCGACGCACTGG
>NZ_JTKZ01000494.1:0-892 GCF_000799035.1 Delftia sp. ZNC0008 | reverse complement strand
CGCGCCGCCCGACAGCACGCCCTGCGGCCGCGTCAGGCCCAGGCGCCGGCCCAGCAGCGTGCCGCACAGCAGCGTGGTGACCACGGCCGCGATGACGATCAGCGCCGTGGTCCAGCCCAGGCCCGCGATCTGCGTGGCCGTGATGCGCGCGCCCAGCAGGCCCACGCCCAGGCGCAGCACGCCGCGCGCGCAGAACTCGATGCCCGGCTTGGCGCGCGCGTCCTGGCTCAGGAAGTGGAAGGCCACGCCGAAGAACAGCGCGAACAGCAGCTGCGGCCCGCCATGCAGCGTGGAGACGAAGGTCGCCGCCAGCGCGATCACGCCCGACAGGCCCGTGCCGGGCAGGAGCCTGAGCCACTGCAGCATGCGCGGCACGGGCGCCTGCGCAGCCACCTGTGCTTGGACCTGGCTCATGACTGCTCCTTGCCGCCCGCCGCGCTGGCCAGCACGGCCAGCGCGCAGGACGCAATGCGGCTGGCCACGGAGTCCGAACGGCTGGTCAGCACGATGGGCACGCGCATGCCCAGCACCAGGCCCGCGCATTCGGCGTCGGCCATGTAGACCAGCTGCTTGTAGATCATGTTGCCGGCCTCCAGGCTGGGCACCAGCAGCACGTCGGGCTGGCCGGCCACATCGGAGACGATGCCCTTGTGATGCGCCGAGCGCAGCGAGATGGCGTTGTCGTAGGCCAGCGGCCCGTCGAGGATGGCGCCGCTGATCTGCCCCCGGTCGGCCATCTTGCACAGCGCGGCCGCGTCGATGGTGCCGGGAATGGCGGGGTTGACCGTCTCCACCGCCGAGAGCACGGCCACGCGCGGCCGGGCAATGCCGATGGCACGGGCCAGGTCGATGGCGTTCTGCGCAATATCGCGCTTGTCCATCAGCGACGCGG
>NZ_JTKZ01000457.1:0-6750 GCF_000799035.1 Delftia sp. ZNC0008 | reverse complement strand
CCGCGTCCCAGGGCCCGCACTGGACGCTGGGCGCAGCCCAGGCCGAAGACGCGCCCTTTGACGCCGTGCTGCTGGCCTGCCCCGCGCCCGAGGCGGCGCGCCTGGCACTCACCGCTGCCGAGCACGACAGCCTGCCTGCGCGCGACGGCATAGCCCTGCAGCGCTGGGCGCAGCTGGCCCAGGACCTGCAGCACCGCCCCATTGCCACCGTCTATGCGCAGACCGGCGATCCCTCCCACACATTGCCCCCGGGCGCGCCCTGGCTGGCGCTGCGCTCCACGCCCGATGCACCTGCGCAATTCGTCTTCGACCGTGGGCAACTCGGCGGCCCTCAGGGCCTGATGGCCTTCGTCATCAGCGACAGCGCATCGGACCGCGAAACCCTGCAGGCCCAGGTGCAGGCCCAGGCCCAGGCGCAGTTGGGCTGGCATGGACTGGTTGCGCTGCGCACCGTGATCGACAAGCGTGCCACCTTCGCCTGCCTGCCGCAGCTGCAGCGTCCCGGCATGGAGTTGGGCCACGGCCTGTGGGCCTGCGGCGACCATGTGGATGGACCGTATCCGGCCACCATCGAAGGCGCCGTGCGCAGCGGCCTGCAGGCGGCCGAGGCCATCGGACAGGCCCTGGGAGCCGAGGGAAAAGCCTGATCCCCCGGGTATCTCCGTAGCCTGCAGACCCTGGTTTGACAGCAGATTGACAGCCGCCGGCGCCACCATCGCTGGCGCCGCATCCGCTGCCCATTCACTACAACGATAGCCAGGAGACCAGACATGCCTTCGCGCGACTTTCTTCAACACGCAGACCTGCCCCCGCTCGGCCGCCGCCAACTGCTGGCCGGCACGGGCGCCATGGCCCTGTCTGGCCTGCTGCCTGCGGCCGCGCTGGCGCAGGACGCCTGGCCCACGCGCCCCATCCGCTTTGTCGTGCCCTTTGCGCCGGGCGGCAGCTCGGAAATCGTGGCGCGCTCCACGGCGGCCGAGCTGTCCAAGACCCTGGGCCAGAACGTCTTCGTGGACAACAAGCCCGGCGCGGCCGGCAACATCGCCATGCAGGAAGTGGCGCGCGCCGATGACCAGAGCACCGTCATCCTGGGCCACATCGGCACCCTGGCCGTCAATCCCTACATCTTCGACAAGCTGCCCTACGACGCCAACAAGGACTTCCAGCCCGTCAGCCTGCTGGCCAAGGTGCCCAGCCTTTACGTGGTCCACCCCGATGTGCCGGTCAAGAACCTGCGTGAACTCATCGCCTACGCCAGGAAAAAGCCCGGCCAGCTCAGCTACGGCTCGGCCGGCAATGGCAGCGCCGGGCACCTGGCCTTCGAGTACCTGAAGATGACGGCCGAGATCTTCATGCTGCACGTGCCCTATCGCGGCACGGGGCCCATGATGACGGACCTGATGTCGGGCCGGCTGGACGCTGCCTCGGTCGGCGCTGCCGCCCTGCTGCCCTTCATCAAGGCAGGCAAGGTGCGCTGCATCGCCACGGGATCGACCCAGCGCCTGCCCCAGTTGCCCGACGTGCCCACCGTGGCCGAGCAGGGCTTCCCGGGCTTCGAGATGACGCAGTGGTACGGCATGCTCGCCCCCTCCAGCATGACCAAAGCCCACGTGGACAAGCTGGCCGCCGAGTGCGCCAAGGCCGTCAAGGCGCCGGACGCGCTCAAGCGCCTGCAGGGCGATGCGGCCGAGCCCATCGGCAGCACGCCCCAGCAGTTCGCGCAGTTCATTGCCTCCGAGCAGACACGCTGGCAGAAAGTGCTCAAGCGCGCCCAGGTCAAGCCGGACTGAGCGCACACGGACTGACACTCCCAGGTACAGGCGCAGGCCCCGGCATCAGCTGGCCGGGCCAGCCTTCTCGGCCATGGCGCGCAACACGCCCTGGCTGGCCTTTTGCACATGCTCGGCGCTCAGGCGCGCAGCCTGGTCCGCGTCGCCCTGCTCTATTGCCGTCACGATGGCATCCAGCTCGGCCAGCGTCTGCGGCAGGCGCCCGGGCTGGGACATGGAGATGCGCCGCAGCACCGTCACGCGGTTGTTCAGCTGCCGCAGCATCTGGCCGGCCACCAGATTGCCGCAGCCCTCGATCAGGATGTCGTAGAACTGGTTCTTGATCGCCAGCAGGGCCACCTTGTCGCTGGCCACGGCGGGCACGGCCAGCTCGCCCAGCTTGGCGCGCAGCGCGGCGCGCTGGCCTGCCGAGGCATGCAGCGCAAAGCCCCGGCTGGCCAGGCCCTCCAGGCTGGCCCGCACCTCGTAGATATCGCGCACTTCCTGCACCGAGATGTCCGTGACCTCGGGACCCCGGTGCGGAACGATGGTGATCAGCCCCTCGGCCTGCAGGTGCTGCAGGGACTCGCGCAGGCACGAACGGCTCACATCAAGGCTCTCGCACAGTTCGCGCTCGGACAGCTTCTGGCCCGGCGCAAACACGCCATCGAGGATGGCCGTGCGCAGGGTCTGCGTCGTGCGCAGGCGCAGCGACGTTTCTTCGCGGGGGACACGCAGCATCTGGTTCATGGGATGAATCCTACCTGCCAATCCAGGGGCTGGACGGACTGACGGATTGTCATACACACACCTGGCCCGGCAGGCAATCCTGATTTTCATCAAGTAGGATTGTCTGACAATCTGATTAAATCCATTCCACCGAAAGACACCTTCACCGCCTTCCATCAGGAGTTTTCATGACCCGAGCCTACGCCCCCAAGAACCCCGCCCTCTTCGACCAGGGCCTGTCCACCCGCCGCGAGGTGCTGGGCGCCGAGTATGTCGATGCGTCCATCCAGAACGCCACGGACTTCAATATCGACATGCAGGAGCTGGTCACCCAGTACTGCTGGGGCGATGTCTGGAACCGCCCGGGCCTGGACCGCAGGACGCGCTCCTTCCTGAACCTGGCCATGATCACGGCGCTGAACCGCCCGCATGAACTCAAGCTGCATGTGCGCGGCGCCATCAACAACGGCCTGACCAAGGAAGAGGTCAAGGAGGTCTTCCTGCAGACCGCCATCTACTGCGGCGTGCCGGCCGCCATCGACTCCTTCCGCGTGGCTTCGGAAGTCTTCAAAGAGATGGACATCTGAGGCACGCAGCATGACCACCATAGGATTCATCGGCCTCGGAATGATGGGCCAGCCCATGGCCCACCTGCTGCACGCCGCAGGGCACGCCCTGGTCATCCGGGACGCCGTGCCCGCCGCCACCGCACGATTCGCGCAGGAGCATGCGGGCGTGGCCGTGGCATCCGGCGCGGCCGACTTTGCCGGCTGCAGCGTGGTCTTCACCATGCTGCCCGACTCCCGCATCGTCGATGCCGTGGTGGGCGAACTGGCCCCGCACCTGCCGCCCGGCGCCTGCATCATCGACATGAGCTCGGCCGACCCCAACCGCACGCGGGCGCTGGCCGGCCTGCTGGGCGAGCGCGGCATCGGGCTGCTGGATGCGCCGGTCTCCGGCGGCGTCAAGCGCGCGATTGCGGGCACGCTGTCCATCATGGTCGGTGGCGATGCGGACCTGCTCGCCCAGCACCTGCCGCTGCTGCAGCGCATGGGCCAGGCCATCACCCATGTCGGCCCCGTGGGCGCGGGCCATGCGCTCAAGGCGCTGAACAACTATGTCTCGGCAGCGGCCCTCATCGCCACGGCCGAGGCCATCCATGCAGGCGCGGCCTTCGGCATTGCGCCGGCCACCATCGTGGACGTGATCAACGCCTCCACCGGCAAGAACAACACCACCGAAAACAAGGCCCACCAGTTCATGCTGAACGGCGCCTTCAACTCGGGCTTCTCGCTGGCGCTGCAGGCCAAGGACGTGGGCATCGCCCTGTCGCTGGGCCAGGCCATGCACACGCCCATGGCACTGGCCGAACAGGTCAGCGCCATGGCGGCCGAGGCCTCCAGGTCCCTGGGACCCGCCGCCGACCACACCGAGCTGTACAGGTACGTGGCCCCGGCCTGAGCCTGCGCCGTGTCGCCGTCGTCAAGGGCCGCATGCGGCCCTTGCCTTCCTGCCCCACGCCACCAAACACGCCACCGACAACCGGCCGCACAGAGCCGGCGGCCCCTGCACGCGCCTCCAGGAGACAAACCCATGCGCCCCCTCATCCGCAATCCCCTCGCCCAGACCCTTCTCGCCGCCGCGCTGGCAGCAGCCAGCCTTGCCGCCCAGGCCTTCCCCAACAAGCCCGTCACCATCGTCGTTCCCTACGCGGCCGGAGGCTCCACCGACGTGCTGGCCCGCGTGCTTGCCGAGGCCATGACGCGCGACCTGGGCCAGCAGGTCATCGTCGAGAACCTGGGCGGCGCCGGTGGCACCATCGGCACCAGCCGCGTCACACGCGCCCAGGCCGACGGCCACACCCTGCTGCTGCACAACATGGGCATCGCCACGGCGCCCGCGCTCTACAGCAAGCTCTCTTTCGATGTGAGGCGCGACCTGGAACCCATCGCGCTGGCCGGCGACGTGCCCATGATCCTGGTGCGCAGCAAAGGCTTTGCGCCCGCCACGCTGGCGGACTTCATCGCCCACATGAAGGCCAAGCCGGGCGAAGTGCGCTTCTCGCATGCCGGCGTAGGCGCCACCTCCCACCTGTGCGCCATGCTGCTGCTGCAGACCACCTCCACCGAGGCCACCCTGGTGCCCTACCGTGGCACGGGTCCGGCCCTGCAGGACCTGGTGGCAGGCAATGTCGATGTCATCTGCGACCAGCCCGTGGCCACCGGCCCGCACATACAGGCGGGCATGCTCAAGGGCTACGCCGTCGCCACGCGCGAACGCCTGCCCTCCCTGCCCGATGTGCCCACCTTCGCGCAGGCCGGCCAGCCCGGCTTCGAGCTTGCCGTATGGCACGGCCTGTACGCTCCGCGAGGCACGCCCCAGGCCGTCATCGAGCGCCTCAACAAATCCCTGCGCACCGCCCTGGCCGAACCCGCCCTGGTCAAGCGCTTCACGGACATGAGCGTCATCATCCCGCCCGCAGACCGCCTCACCCCCGACGCCCTGCGCCAGCACACCGCCGCAGAAATCAAGCGCTGGGACCCGGTGATCAAGGCTGCGGGGGCCAAGGCCGAGTAACGCCGCACTACGACGACACCGGCCTGCGGGCCACGACATCAAAGCGATGCCAGTGCTTGGGACCCCGCATGCTGGGGGCCATGCCATCGAACTCATTGAAGGCCAACAGCTCCATGCCATCCAAAAGGCGCAAGACCTGATCACGCGAATGAAAGCTCATGGACTGCGAATCGGCCCAAGCATCGCGCGGCCCGAAAAAATGACCGGCGAACACACCGCCCGGACGCAGCGCAGAACGCACCAGCGACCAAAACGCATCGAAGCACTCAGGATGGCAAAAGGGCAGGCTCAGTCCAGCGTGGATCAGATGCGCTGCAGGCAAAGAGGAAAGATCCTCGAAACGGCAAGCCTGCAGCGTCAAAGCGCCGGACGCCTGCGATGCCAGGGGGCGCAAGCCCTCGATGGCCGCAGGTTCGCTGTCGATGGCGTGGACGCGCCAGCCGGTATGGAGCAGCACGCGGCACTCATGGCCCGCGCCACAGCCCAGATCGATGGCCGCTTTATCTGCCGTATCACCCGCCAACGCGTCAAGCGCCTGCACCAGCAAGGGAGATATCTTGCGTCCCTCGGTAAAGCGGTAGTAGTCCGTCCAGCTCATGGGTATGACGCCTGCGGCGTCATCTCTCCATCCACCACTGGATGACGATCTTGGCGACGTAGCCGACAAAGCCCACGCCCAGGCCCAGGAAAATCACGAAGGTGCCGAACTTTCCTGCCTTGGACTGGCGTGCCAGCTGCAGGATGATGAACACCATGAAGAGGATGAAGGCCCCCACGCCGTAGGTGAGGAAGAAATGGGCGATCTGTTCTTCTGTATACCCGAATATCACGACAACACCGTCCTACCTCCTCCCCTGCAAGTCCGGTCAGGCCGGGCGGTCCGGCTCAGCGCGCCGCAAAGGTCGACGCATCCACCAGGTCGCGGTACGCATGCCAGCTCGCGTGCCCCAGCAGGGGCATCACGGCCACCAGTCCCAGCAGCCAGCTGCCCAGGCCCAGCAGGGTCAACAACACAATGAGGGCGGCCCACAGTGCCAGAGGCACAGGGTTGGCCAGCACGGCCAACCAACTGGTCAGCACGGCCTGGCGCACCGTCACCCGCCTGTCCAGCATCAGCGGCATGGCCACCACGCTGGACGCAAAAATAGGCGCTGCCAGAAAACTGCCCAGCGCCAGCCATATCGCAAACAACTGCCCGTCGCGGGCCAGCACCACGTGCTGCACGAAATCCGCCGGAGTGGCAATGCGCACGGGCGAGAGCACGGTGATCAGCGACGCCGACACCAGCACCCAGCCCGTGGCCGCCAGCGACAGCAGCAGCCCGAACTGCACCAGGCACCAGTAGCCGCCCTGCCCCTCGGCCTTGGCCGCATGGCCGTTTTGCCAGCGCGTCCAGGTACGCCGCACCAGGGACAGATCGGCAGCCTCGCCGCGCTCCAGCGCGCGGCTGATGGCGTAGAGGCTGGTTGCCACGACAGGGCCGACGATCAGGAACCCCGACAGGGCCCCGGCCATCAGCCAAAAGCGATTGTGCCCCAGCGTCAAGATCAAAAACCCGATCAAGGTCAAGACCAGGCCATGTGCCAGACTCAGCCAGGGCGCCCTGGCCATGTCGCGCGCGCCACGCGCTAGCCAGCTCAGGGGGTGTTTCCAGCCGATGCTGCGCACGGCGGGG
>NZ_JTKZ01000253.1:0-1329 GCF_000799035.1 Delftia sp. ZNC0008 | reverse complement strand
CTGCGGGCCGGGGTGCGGGCGCCTGGCGCGGTGCGGGCGCGGGACGCTGCAGCAGCTCCTCCACGCCCATGCGCACATTGCCCACGGCGGCCGTGCCCACGGGGGCCCAGGCGGCAATGGCCGGGTCTTCGATCAGCTGGTAGAGCGCCGTGCCTTCGGGGATGTGCGGGCCCTCGCCTTCCACGTGGTAGGTGAAGGCGGCCGCGCCCACGGCGAAGACCACGTCATGGCCGGACAGCAGCTGCACGATGCGCTCGCGCATGGCGGGCAGGAAGCCGGCGAACAGCGGATGGTCCTCGGGGAAGCTGCAGCGCCCGCTCATGGGGGCCACGAAGACGCGGGCCTGGTGGCGCTCGGCCAGCGCGACCACGGCATCCCAGCCCTGGGCCCGGTCCACGGCCGCGCCCACGACCAGGGCCGGGGCACGCGCCGCATCCAGCGCATCGCCGATAAGGTCCAGCGTGCGCGGATCGGGCAGCGTCTCGAAGCCCACATGGCGCAGCGTGACGGGCTCGGCCGGCTTGTCCCAGTCATCGGCGGGAATGGAGACCAGCACGGGGCCGCGCGGCTCCTGCATGGCGATGTAGTAGGCGCGCGCCAGCGCCTGGGGCACGTCTTCGGCGCGCGCGGGCTCGCAGCTCCACTTCACATAGGGCTTGGGCAGCTCGGCGGCCTGGTTGGAGTGCAGGAAGGGGTCGAACTGCAGCAGCGAGCGCGCCTGCTGGCCCGCCGTGATCACCAGGGGCGTGCGGTTCTTGAACGCCGTGAAGATGTTGGCCATGGCGTGGCCCACGCCCGCGGCCGAGTGCAGGTTCACGAAGCTGGCATTGCGCGTGGCCTGGGCATGGCCGTCGGCCATGCCCACGACGACGGTTTCCTGCAGGCCCAGCACATAGGAGAAGTCTTCGGGGTAGTCGCGGAACAGCGGCAGCTCGGTCGAGCCCGGGTTGCCGAAGATGCGCGTCATGCCCAGCTCGCGCAGCATGGCGATCACGGCATGGCGCACGGTGTAGGTCGCGGTGCAGGTCGCGGTGGAAGAGGATGCCTCGGCGGGCTGGCTGCGCGGTGTGGTGGGTGCTTGCAAGATGGGGTCTCCTGGGAAATGGGCCGGCCGCCCGGTGCGTGCCGCGCGGTGGCCATGGAAGTCGGTGCCCATGGTGCAGGCGCTTATGATTTCCAGCAATTGAATAAACTATCTAAGAGATATTCACCAAATGGATATCAAGAACCTGGACCTCAACCTGCTGCGCGTCTTTGACGCCGTGTACCGCCACTGCAGCGTCAGCCGCGCGGCCGAGGAGCTGGGCATGTCTCAGCCCGCCGACGCGG
>NZ_JTKZ01000795.1:0-5963 GCF_000799035.1 Delftia sp. ZNC0008 | reverse complement strand
CCGCGTAGCCGGCGCGAGCGCTGGCGGCGGTGCGGATACAGCAGCGCCACGGGCATGGGCGCTGCGCGGTGGGCGGGCAGCACTTCCACCAGCTCGCCCGTGTCCAGCAGGTGCTGCACGTCATAGCGCGGGATCTGGATCAGCCCCAGGCCGGCGCGGCAGCAGGCGATGTAGCTTTCTGCATTGTTGGTCACCACGCGGCTGGGCACGGCCAGGGTCTGCGGCCCGTCCACCCCATCCGCCCCATCCACATCGCTCGCCCCACTGCATTCCCAGGGCAGTTCCCGCCCCGTGCGCGGCGAGGCATAGCCCACGCTCCAGTGGCCGTGCAGCAGGTCCTGCGGCTGCTCGGGCAGGCCGTGCTCGCGCAGGTAGGCAGGGCTGGCGCAGTTGATGAGGGCAATGCAGCCCTGCGGGCGCACGACCAGGCTGCTGTCATGCAGCGTGCCCACGCGCACGGCGCAGTCCACGCCTTCCTGCACCAGGTCGATGGCGCGGTCTGACGAGCCCAGCACCAGCTGCAACCCCGGGTGGCGGCGCATGAGCCCCGGCAGCGCAGGCGCCAGCAGGCGGCGCGCGATGCGGCTGGGCACGTCCACATGCAGCCGGCCCGTGGCCTGGCGCGTGCGGGCCTGGAACATCTGCTCCACATCCTCGGCCTCTGACAGCAGCGGGCGCACACGCTCCAGCAACTGGGCGCCATCAGCCGTCAGGCTCACCTGGCGCGTGGTGCGGTGCAAGAGCCTTGCGCCCACCTGCTCTTCCAGCTGCTGCACGGCGGCAGACACCGTAGCGCGCGGCAGGTCCAGCGCATGGGCGGCCTTGATGAAGCTGCCCATCTCGGCCACCTGCATGAAGATCCGGTATCGGTCGAGTCGGTCCATGGGACGCAGCATAGTCCGTGCAGCGGTCCTTCTACTTGGCCTACTTGGTGGTATAGCCGCCGTTGATCAGGATGGTCTGCCCGGTGATCCACCAGCCGTCGCTGACCAGGTGGCGGATGAAGGGCACCACGTCTTCGATATGCGTCAGCCCCGAGGGCGAGAACGGCGACAGCGCCGCCGCGCTCTTGTGATAGGCCACCGCGTCAGCGCCTTCCTGGCCGTAGAAGAACGGCGTGTCCATGGGCCCCGGCCCCACGGCCGTGACCGAGATGCCCCGCGCCCCGAACTCCTTGGCCGCCGCCCGCGTGAAATGCTCCACCGGCGCCTTGGTGCCCGCATAGGAGGAATAGAACGGCGTGAACGCGCCCAGCAGCGAGGTCACCAGGGTCACGATCTTGCCGTGGTCGTTGACATGGCGCCCCGCCTCCTTGAGGAAGAAAAACGCCGACTTGCCGTTGACGGCCGCCATCTCGTCGTACTCCGCCTCGCTGATCTCCATCAGCGGCTTCTTGAGCACCTTGCCCACGGTGTTGATGGCAATGTCCGGCCGGCCCACGGCGTCCACGGCCTCTGCAAAAAGCCGCTCCACAGCGCCAGCACGCGTCAGATCACCCTGCAGCGCCACGGCCTCTGCGCCCAGCGCACGCACTGCGGCCACCGTGGTCTCCGCCTCGGCCCGGGAAGACTCGCTGTTGTAGTGCACCACCACGGCCCGCGCGCCGTGCCCCGCCAGATCACGGGCAATCAGCCCGCCCAGATTCTTGCCGCCGCCTGCAATCAGCGCCACCTTGCCGCGAATGGAATGGTCTGCCATGGAAACGCTCCTTGTGCTTGGATGAAGCACCCAGCTTAGGCAGCCAGCCCCCCGCGATAAACCGGCGCAGCCGGGATGGATCATCCAGAAAACCAGAACAATCAGCCGCGCCCAGCGGCGCCTGCCCCCGGCAGCCCGCTCCGCTCCCCCCTCCCGTATGCCCGCGCCTGCGTCGGGCCGCCTGCGGGGTTGCAGTCCTGCCGCAGGACAGGACTGCTTCGTCATCTGACTCGCCGTGATTGTCTGAACGGAGCGCGCAGCGCGAAGTGAGTTTCACGGCGAACCCCGCAGGTGGCCCGACGCAGGTTGCCCCGCAGCGCAGCGAAGGGGTCGTGGGCATTCGGGTCGCCTTTGCTTTGCCTACTTTCCTTTGGCGAAACAAAGGAAAGTAGGTCGGCCGCCGGGCCGAGACCCGGCCTCGAAAAAACACCACCCGGCAGGGTCAAAAAGCCAAACCCGCGTCACGCCAGGCGAACAAGACAAGCCTCACGACAAGGTCCGCTCGTACATATACCGCCGCGACCAAGCCAACGAAGCAGCCCCCTGCCCCGCCCTCCGACAAACAACCTGAAAGATAGACACGTCATCGTGCTCAAACGCATAAGCACACCCCGCCAAATACACCCTCCAAATCCGAAACCTCTCCTCATCCACCAACGCCCGAATCTCCGGCACACAAGCCTCAAACCGCTCCAACCACAACTGCAACGTGCGCACGTAATGCCGCCGCAACCCCTCCACATCCAGCACCTCCAGCCCCCCACGCTGCATGGCCTCCAGCGCCAGGCTCAGGTGCGGCAGCTCGCCATCAGGAAACACATACCGGTCGATGAACGCGCCGCCGCCCAACGCCGTGGCGCCCACGTCCGCATCGGTGGAGGTGATGCCGTGGTTCAACGCCAGCCCGTCATCGGCCAGCAGCTCGCGCATGTGCGCAAAGTACATGGGCAGGTTGCGGCGGCCCACATGCTCGAACATGCCGACGCTGGTGATGCGGTCGAAGCGCCCCTGCACGTCGCGGTAGTCCTGAAGGCGGATCTCGATGCGGTCGGCCAGGCCTGCCGCACGCACGCGCTCGGTGGCTGCTTCGAACTGATTGCGCGACAGGGTCACGCCCACGCAGTGCGCGCCAAAGTGCTGGGCCGCGCGCAGCACCAGGGCGCCCCAGCCGCAGCCGATGTCCAGCAGGCGCTGGCCGGGCTGCAGGCGGATCTTGGTGAGGATGTGGTCCAGCTTCTTGCGCTGGGCGGTGGCCAGGTCCTCGTCGCCGTTCTCGAAGTAGGCGCAGGAATAGACCATGCCCTCGTCCAGCCAGAGCCGGTAGAAGTCGTCGGACACGTCGTAGTGGTACTGGATGGATTCGCGGTCCGTGCTGCGGCTGTGCCGAAAGCGCCTGGCCGCACGCGCCGCAAGCGCCAGCCGCCCCGGCCCCTTGCCCGCGCCCTGGGTCTTGGACATGCGGCGAGCCAGCGCATAGCCGAAGTCGATGATGTCGGGCAGCCGGCCGTCGATGTCGATCTGGCCCTTCACATAGGCCTGGCCCAGGTGGTCCAGGCTGGGGTCCAGCAGCAGCGGCAGGGCCGAGGCGCTGCGCACGGTAAGCGTGACCCGCGGCTGCTCGAAGCGGCCGAAGTCGAACTGCTCGCCATTCCACAGCACCAGCCGCGCCGGCAGATCGGCCCGCGCACGCACGGCCTCGGCCCAGCGCCTGAGCTTTTTGTCCCAGAACATCGTGCATCTCCCCGGGGCTGGCGGCGCCCCCTTTGACATGAACCGCATGAACCGCATGCAAAGCAAATGACGAGTCTTGCCGGTTCATGTGACGGCAAGACGTCAGCACGACGAAGCCCACGCCGGTAGCGGATCGATACAGACCCGATGGCGCCCACACCCCGCCAAAACCCCGCCAGCCGCCCGGCTTGGGGCACACTGGCCGGCGTTCCAACTGCCCCGGCGCGAAGGCGCCTGCGACAGACCCATGCAAGCCCATGACCTGAGCATCGAACACTGCATCGAGCACTGCATCGAGCACCGCAACGAACAATGCAGCACCGGCGGCCACCGCCTGCCGGATTTCAGGAACCTGCCATCGAACTGGAGCCAGTGACGCCATGGCCATGACCCATACCCAGGCGCTGTCCAAGCTGGCAGCCGACACCCTGGTGCAGACCCTGGAGGAAGACGTGGCGCGCGTGATGGCGCGCACGTTTGCGCTGGGCCGGCACGATGCCGCTATTGCGGCCAACTACGGCGGCCATGCCCTGCCGCCCCTGCTGCGGCGCTGGAGCTGCGTGCTGCAGGCCGGTGACGCCAAGGCAACGGCGCTGTACCGGCACAAGACGGCGCTGGCCCTGGCCATCGTGCTGCACAGGAACGGCCTGGCCGACGCGGGCCTGAACGCGGCGGCGCGCACGGCCATCGATGTGCTCAATGCCGAGGTGGCGCTCAGCGATGACTTCTTTCGCAAGTCGGCGCAGATCCGCCAGGACTTCCTGGACACGCCGCCCGCGCCGCCCAAACGCTCGCCGGGCCTGCCCGACAGCCTGACCTTCTACCGCGCGGCCGACGTGGTGGCCATGGAGCTGGACGGGCGCTTTTACGCCCTGTACGTGCACGGCTGCGCCCGGACCAACCAGAGCCCCATCGTCGAGTTCTACGACGCGGTGTTCGACCATGTGCCGCAGATGGCGGAGCTGGCCGACGTGCGCGCCCGGGGCCGGCGCTACAACGATGGCGTGGGGCGGGTGGCGCGGTTTTCCATATCGGGCCTGAAGTTCCTGCCCGACCCGGCAGGCCAGTTCACCCTGGTCAAGGCCTGCGTGGAGACGCCGCCGGACCCCGGCCATCTGCAAAAGGGCGACTGGCTCTACACGGTGTCCGACATCTTCGAGCTGCAGTCCGAGGTGGACACCATGTTCGGCCCCGGCGGCAAGCCTTGAGCCCTGGCAGCGGCCTGTTCTTGCCTGTTTTCAAGAGGAAATTCATGACGCATCCCCGGCCTTCCACTCTGCCCTCCCGCATGACCTTGCCGGCCGTGCTGGCAATGGCTGCCACGCTGGCCCTTGCGGGCTGCAACCAGCGGCATGACACAGCAGCCATGGAATCTGCGCCCGCCCCCGCGCCCATGGCGGGCGGCGCCGGCATGAAGCAAGGCCGCGCCGCCACCGTGCAGGCCGAGGATGCGGCAGCAGCCGCACCAGAGACATCGGCGCAGGACGAGATGGCCCAGCGCTTCCTGGCCGTGCGCCAGGAGCTGAACGTGGAAGTGCCGCAGGCGCAGTTGGCCGATGCCTGGGGCCAGGTGCGCGACCTGTGTGCCACGCTGCGCTGCGAGCTGCTGTCGGCATCCCTTCTGCGCGAGACGCCCCAGCAGCCCGGCAACGCCATGCTGGAGATGCGCGTGGCGCCGGCCGATGTGCAGCGGCTGCTGGGCACGCTGGCCGGCGTGGCCACCATCGTGTCGCAGAACACCATCAGCGAGGACAAGACGGCCGAGGTGATCGACGTGGAGGCGCGCATCAGGAACCGCACCGAGTTCCGCGACAGCCTGCGCCTGATGCTGCGCGACACCACGACCAAGCGCACCATGTCCGACCTGCTGGAGATACAGCGCACGCTGTCGGACACGCAGGCCGAGCTGGACGCCATGGCAGCCCAGCGCAAGGTGCTGGAGCAGCAGACCAGCAAGCAGCACATACAGATCCAGTTCACGCCCACCCGCGCCCTGGTGCAGGGCGGCACCAGCTACAGCCCCATAGGCCGCGCGCTGCGCGATGCCGGCCATGTGCTGGGCGAGAGCATGGCCGCGCTGATCACCTTCGTGGCGGCCGTGCTGCCCTGGCTGGTGCTGGTGGTGCTGCCGCTGGGCTGGGTGCTGCGCGCGCTGTGGCGGCGCAGGCGTGCCAGGAAGGCCTGAGCGGCACGGCAGGATCAGGAAGTACGGCGGCACGGAGACCGGCCCGCCCGGCAGCCCTGCCGTGCTCCAATCAAGCCATGCCCACCGAACCGAGCCTTGACGACCTGCGCCGCCATGCCGTGGCGCGCACCCTGTTCACACCGACCACCCTGCCTGCGGCCATACAGCGCCTGGGTTTTGTGCAGGCAGATCCGATCCGCGCCCCGGCCCGGGCACAGGACCTGACGCTGCGCCACCGCGTCAAGGACTACCGCGCCGGCGACCTGGAGCGCCGCTACGCGCCCCTGCCGATCGACGAGGACTGCCTGGTCAACTACGGCTTTCTGCCCAGCGAGCACCTGGCGCTGAT
>NZ_JTKZ01000920.1:0-12896 GCF_000799035.1 Delftia sp. ZNC0008 | reverse complement strand
CCGCGTTGATGCTTTAAAACATCAACAGATAAAATCCATGCACTTTCCAAGGAGGCATGACAAGCGATGACGAGCACCAAGCAAGAGGACGAAGGCAAGCTGCTGGGCGCACTGGCACTGGCGCTGCTGGACGATCCCAAGGCCAATCTGCAGGAGCTGGCACGCGCCATCGGCATCAGCAAGGCCACGCTCTACCGCTTCTGCCCCACGCGCGACCAGCTCATCGACCGGCTCATAGGGCATGCGGCCGACACCCTGTCGCGCGCCATGCACGCGGCCGAGCTGGAGCGCCACGCGCCGCTGGAGGCGCTGCGCCGCCTCACCGCCCACTGCCAGGACCACCAGACGCTGCTGCTGTTCCTGATGTATTTCTGGCGCTCCGACATCTCGGTGGTCGGCCAGATAGAGAGCGAATGGGTGGCGGCCATGGATGCCTTTTTCCTGCGCGGCCAGCAGGCCGGCGTGTTCCGCATCGACATCACGGCTGCGGCCATGACCGAGCTGTGGCTGTCCATGGTCGTGGGGCTGCTGGATGCGGAGCGGCGCGGCCGTGTTGCGCGGGCCAGCGTGGCGGCCGTGATGGAGCAGGCCTTCCTGCACGGCGCCCTGCAGCCCGGCGCACCGGCTGCGTAGCGCGCCGGGCGCCGATGGGGAAAACCGAGGTGATGAATGATGGTCATGCACTGCTTTCAATCGATGAAGGCAGCCATGGAATGGATTCACATCAATGAACTAGAATTTTTTTAGCTCACAAATCCATGAATTTTTCTCACCAAAATGCTCGAACGCACCCACCTCGCCATCGTCCGTGAAGTCGAAAAACAGGGCTCGCTGACGGCGGCGGCCGGCGTGCTGTGCGTGACGCAGTCGGCGCTGAGCCACAGCATGAAGAAGCTGGAGCAGCAGCTGGGCACGGACATCTGGCTGCGCGAAGGCCGCAGCCTGCGCCTGACGCAGGCCGGCCAGTACCTGCTGGCCGTGGCCCAGCGCGTGCTGCCCCAGCTGGACCTGGCCGAGGAGCGGCTGCGCCAGTTCGCCCAGGGCGAGCGCGGCGCGCTGCGCATCGGCATGGAGTGCCATCCCTGCTACCAGTGGCTGCTCAAGATCGTCGCGCCCTATCTGGCGAGCTGGCCCGATGTGGATGTGGATGTGAAGCAGAAATTCCAGTTCGGCGGCATCGGCGCGCTGTTCGGCTACGAGATCGACCTGCTGGTCACGCCCGATCCGCTGTTCAAGGCGGGCCTGGAGTTCGTGCCCGTGTTCGACTACGAGCAGGTGCTGGTGGTCTCCAGCGCGCATGCGCTGGCAGGGGCCGATTTCGTGGAGGCCGCCCAGCTCGCGCCCGAGGTGCTGATCACCTATCCCGTTCCCATGGACCGGCTGGACATCTACAACCAGTTCCTCATGCCGGCAGGCATCACGCCGCGCCGCCAGAAGGCCATAGAGACCACGGACATCATGATGCAGATGGTGGCCAGCGGCCGGGGCGTGGCGGCCCTGCCGCGCTGGCTGGTGCAGGAGTACGCGGGCAAGCTGGACGTGGTGCCCGTGCGCCTGGGCGCCCAGGGCATTGCCAAGCAGATCTTCCTGGGCGCGCGCGTGGCGGACCTGCAGACCGACTATCTGCAGGCCTTCATCGAGCTGGCGCGCCAGCCGCTGGCCGCTGGCACGCTCCCTGCTCAGGCTGCCTGAGCCTGCGCCAGGAAGTCCTGCGCAAACCGCTGCAGCACGCCGCCCGCCTCGTAGACCGATACCTCCTCGGCCGTGTCCAGCCGGCAGGTCACGGGCACGCGCAGCGTCTGGCCGTTTCTGCGCTCGACCACCAGCGTGAGTTGGGTGCCCGGCGTGCGCTCGCCTTCCACGCCATAGACCTCCGTGCCGTCCAGGGCCAGGGTCTTGCGGTCGGTGCCCGGCAGGAACTGCATCGGCAGCACGCCCATGCCGATGAGGTTGGTGCGGTGGATGCGCTCGAAGCCTTCGGCCACCACCGCCTCGACTCCGGCCAGCCGCACTCCCTTGGCCGCCCAGTCGCGCGAGCTGCCCTGGCCGTAGTCGGCGCCCGCGATGATGATCAGCGGCTGGCGGCGGTTCAGGTAGGTTTCCATGGCCTCCCACATGCGCACCACGCGGCCTTCGGGCTCGATGCGCGCCAGCGAGCCCTTGTGCTGCACGCCGTCGATGACGGCCATTTCGTTGACCAGCTGCGGGTTGGCGAAGGTGGCCCGCATGGCCGTCAGGTGATCGCCGCGGTGGGTGGCGTAGGAGTTGAAGTCTTCCTCGGGCAGGCCCATGCGCGCCAGGTATTCGCCCGCCGCGCTGTCGGCCAGGATGGCGTTGGAGGGCGACAGGTGGTCGGTAGTGATGTTGTCGGGCAGCAGGGCCAGCGGCCGCATGTTGCGCAGCGTGCGCGGGAAGGCCGCCAGCGCGCCCACGCCTTCGGTATCCCAGTAGGGCGGGCGGCGGATGTAGGTGGACTGGGGGCGCCAGTCGTACTGTGGCCGGGCCCGGTCTCCATCGTCCTTGCGGATGGCGAACATGGGTTCGTAGACGGCGCGGAATTGCTCGGGGCGCACGGCCTGGGCAACGATGGCGTCGATCTCCTCGTCGGCGGGCCACAGGTCCTTGAGGCGGATCTCGCGGCCTTCCACCACGCCCAGCACGTCCTGCTCGATGTCGAAGCGGATGGTGCCCGCCAGCGCATAGGCCACGACCAGCGGCGGCGAGGCCAGGAAGGCCTGTTTGGCATACGGATGGATGCGCCCGTCGAAGTTGCGGTTGCCCGAGAGCACGGCCGTGGCGTAGAGGTCGCGCTCGACGATTTCCTGCTGGATCCTGGGGTCCAGCGCGCCGCTCATGCCGTTGCAGGTGGTGCAGGCAAAGGCGACGATGCCAAAGCCCAGCTGCTGCAGCTCGGTGAGCAGCCCGGCCTCCTTCAGGTACAGCTCCACGGCCTTGGAGCCCGGCGCCAGCGAGGACTTGACCCAGGGCTTGCGCGTGAGACCCAGGCGATTGGCATTGCGCGCCAGCAGCGCCGCGGCGATGACATTGCGCGGGTTGCTGGTGTTGGTGCAGCTGGTGATGGCCGCGATGATGACGGCCCCATCGGGCATCAGGCCCTGGCGCTCCTGGGCGCGGGCGGCCTGCAGTTTTGCCGCATCGGCAATGCCGCGCTCGGCCAGGGCCGAGGTGGGCAGGCGCCGGTGCGGATTCGAGGGGCCGGCCATGTTGCGCACCACGGTGGACAGGTCGAACTGCAGCACGCGGTCGTACTGGGCATCGGCCAGGCTGTCGCTCCAGAAACCTGCGGTGCGCGCATAGGCCTCGACCAAGCGCACCTGGGCCTCGTCGCGGCCGGTCAGGCGCAGGTAGGCCAGGGTCTGGTCGTCAATGGAGAACATGGCCGCCGTGGCGCCGTATTCGGGGCACATGTTGGAGATGGTGGCGCGGTCGCCGATGCTCAGACTGTCGGCGCCCTCGCCAAAGAATTCCACATAGGCGCCGACGACTTTTTGCTGGCGCAGGAATTCGGTCAGGGTCAGCACGATGTCGGTGGCGGTGATGCCGTCCTGGCGCCGGCCCGTGAGGCGCACGCCCACGATCTCGGGCATGCGCATCCAGGAGGCGCGGCCCAGCATGACGTTCTCGGCCTCAAGGCCGCCCACGCCCACGGCGATCACGCCCAGGGCATCGACATGGGGCGTGTGCGAGTCGGTGCCGACACAGGTGTCCGGGAAGGCCAGGCCATCCTGCACTGTCACCACGGGGGACATCTTCTCCAGATTGATCTGGTGCATGATCCCGTTCCCTGCAGGGATCACATCCACGTTGGCAAAGGCTTTTTTTGTCCACTCGATGAAGTGGAAGCGGTCCTCGTTGCGGCGGTCCTCGATGGCGCGGTTCTTCACGAAGGCATCGGGATCGAAGCCGCCGCACTCCACGGCCAGCGAGTGGTCCACGATGAGCTGCACGGGCACGACGGGGTTGACCTGGGCCGGGTCGCCGCCTTCGGCCGCGATGGCGTCGCGCAGGCCGGCCAGGTCCACCAGGGCGGTCTGGCCCAGGATGTCATGGCAGACCACGCGCACGGGGTACCAGGGAAAGTCGATGTCACGCCGGCGCTCGATGAGCTGCAGCAGGTAGCCGTGCAGCTGCGCGGGATCGGCGCGGCGCACGAGGTTCTCGGCATGGACGCGGGCGGTGTAGGGCAGGCGTGCCCAGGCGCCGGGCGAAAGCGCATCGACGGCGGCGCGGGCATCGATGTAGTGCACCGTGGTGCCGGGCAGGGGTTTCTTGTGGGTGTGGTTCATGGGGCGGATGCAATGCGGGCAGGCCTGCAGCCCGCCCGCCAGGTTCAGGACAGCGGCGGCTCAGGCGCGCGCATCGAGGGGCACGAACTTCTGGTCATCCGGCCCCGTGTAGTTGGCGCTGGGGCGGATGATCTTGTTGTCCTGGCGCTGCTCGATCACGTGCGCGGCCCAGCCGCTGGTGCGCGCGATCACGAACAGCGGCGTGAACATGGCCGTGGGCACGCCCATCATGTGGTAGCTGACGGCGCTGAACCAGTCCAGGTTGGGGAACATCTTCTTGACCTCCCACATCACCGATTCCAGCCGGTCGGCAATGTCGTACATGCGGGTGGTTCCGGCCTCGTCGGACAGGCGCTTGGCCACGCCCTTGATGACCACGTTGCGCGGGTCGCTGACGGTGTAGACCGGGTGGCCGAAGCCGATCACCACTTCCTTGGCATCGACGCGGCGGCGGATGTCGGCCTCGGCCTCGTCGGGCGTGTCGTAGCGCTTCTGGATCTCGAAGGCCACCTCGTTGGCGCCGCCATGCTTGGGCCCGCGCAGCGCGCCGATGGCGCCCGCGATGGAGGAATACATATCGCTGCCCGTGCCCGCGATCACGCGCGCCGTGAAGGTGGAGGCGTTGAACTCATGCTCTGCATAGAGGTTGAGCGAGGTGTGCATGGCGCGCACCCAGCCTTCGGACGGCCGGTGGCCGTGCAGCAGGTGCAGGAAGTGGCCGCCGATGGAGTCGTCGTCGGTCTCCACCTCGATGCGCCGGCCCGAATTGCTCCAGTGGTACCAGTACAGCAGCATGGAGCCCAGGCTGGCCATGAGCCGGTCGGCAATGTCGCGGGCACCCGCCAGGTTGTGGTCGTCCTTTTCGGGCAGCACGCAGCCCAGGGCCGAGACGCCGGTGCGCATCACGTCCATCGGATGGGCGCCGGCAGGCAGCTGCTCCAACGCCTGCCTGACGCTGGCCGGCAGGCCGCGCAGCGCCTGCAATTTGGTCTTGTAGGCCTGCAGTTCGGGGCGCGTGGGCAGCTTGCCGTGCACCAGCAGATGGGCGATTTCCTCGAACTCGCAGACCTCGGCAATGTCCAGGATGTCGTAGCCGCGATAGTGCAGGTCGTTGCCCGAGCGGCCCACGGTGCACAGCGCGGTGTTGCCGGCGGTCACGCCCGACAGCGCGACGGATTTCTTGGGCTTGAATGCGGACGCAGATGGTGCTGTTGACGCAGATGGCGCGTCGATGGTCGTGGTACTCATGGAAGGGTCTCCTGGTTCAGATAGGAATGGGCAATGGCCGCAGGAAGGCCGTTGTGGTCGACAGCCACCATCTCGAACAGGCCCTTGAGCACGTCCTCGCAGGCAATGCCCGGAGCATGGGCCGACGCGGTGACGCAGACCGTCATGGAGCTGCGCCCCACGCGGCTGACCCAGCCGCGCAGGACGATCTCGTGGCCCACGGGCACGGGTGCCAGGAAGTCCACGCCGGTGACGGCGGCCATCACGACCTCGCGCTGTGCCAGGCTGCGCGCAGCGAGAAAGGCCGCCTTGGCCATGAGCTGCAGGCCCTGGCCCGCGAACAGCGTGCCGTGGTGGTTGGCCAGCGCGGGCAATACCAGTTCATGCAACTCGGCGGTTCCGGTGGGTGTTGTCATGTTTCGCAATTTACGCAAAATAGCGCCCCTGCCATAGTGCTGAAAAGGCGAATTCTTGCGAAACGAAGTCCGCGAATTTGCAAATTCTGCGAATAACAGCCACCCGAGGAAACAGCCATGAAGAAGACGTTCATGGGCGTCAAGCTGCGCAAACTGCGCGCGGAGCACGGCCTGTCCCAGATCGCCCTGGCCCACGCGCTGGGCCTGTCGCCCAGCTACCTGAACCAGCTGGAGCAGAACCAGCGGCCGCTGACGGTGTCGGTGCTGCTCAAGCTCAACCGCGCGCTGGGCGTCGATATCCAGCAGTTCTCGGAGGACGAGGAAGCGCGCCTGGTCGCCGGCCTGCGCGAGGCCCTTGCCGAGGCGCCCGAATCCATTGCCCTGCCCGAGCTGCAGGAAGTCGCCGCGCAGATGCCCGCCCTGGGACGTGCGGTGATGGCGCTGCATCGCCGCCATCTGGAGGCCCTGGAGCGCATCGAGAGCATGTCGCTCAGGCTGGGCGATGACCGCTCGGACATGCCGGTGGCGCGCACCATGCCGTTCGAGGCCGTGCGCGATTTCTTCTTTGCGCACCAGAACTACTTCGATGAAGTCGACCGCGCGGCCCAGGCCCTGGCTGGCGAGGCGCGTGCGGACCCGGGCCATCTGGCGGACTGGCTGGTCCGGCGGCTGCAGCAGCGCCACGGCGTGCAGGTGCATCGCCTGGAAGACTCCCGGCAAAGCCAGCGCCGGTTCGACCCGGCCACGCGCTCGCTGTGGCTGTCCTCGGCGCTGGAGCCTGCGCAACAGGCCTTCCAGCTGGGCACGCAGCTGGCCTTGCTGGAGATGGGCGACACGCTGGACCGGCTGATCGCCACCGCCGCCTTCCAGGGCGACCCGGCCTCAAGCAAGCTCGCCCGCGTGGGCCTTGCCAACTACTTTGCGGGCGCGCTGCTGCTGCCCTACGACCTGTTCCTGGAATCGGCCGAGCAGCTGCGCTATGACATCGACCTGCTGGGCCAGCGCTTTGGCGTGGGCTTTGAAACCGTCTGCCACCGGCTGAGCACGCTGCAGCGGCCCGGCGCGCCCGGCGTGCCCTTCTTCTTTGTGCGCGTGGACCGCGCGGGCAATATCTCCAAGCGCCAGTCGGCCACGCATTTCCACTTCAGCCGCACCGGCGGCACCTGCCCGCTGTGGACGGTGTACGAGGCCTTCGGCCAGCCCGACCAGGTGCTGCGCCAGCTCGCCAGCATGCCCGACGGGCGGCGCTACCTGTGGATTGCACGCTCGGTCTCGCATGGCCAGCGCGGCTATGGTTCACCACGCAAGACCTTCTCCATCGGCCTGGGCTGCGACATACGCCATGCCGCGCGCCTGGTCTATGCCAAGGGGCTGGACCTGGGCGATCCGGAATCGGCCACGCCCATCGGCATGGGCTGCAAGGTCTGCGAGCGCGACCAGTGCACGCAGCGCGCCTTTCCCTATGTGGGAAAGGCGCTGCATGTGGATGAGAACGCCAGCCGCTTTGCGCCGTACGGCGTAGGCGGCTAGCAACCCCCAGGCATCCTGTGCCGGGTCAGGAGGCCGCGCGCATGCGGTCGCGCAGATCGCGCACTTCGTCGTGGTTGCGCTGCGCGCCCTGGGCCTGGCGCTCCACCATCACGCGGATGGCCGGAGGCAGCGGCTGCTTGAGCGCCTTGCGGTACTGGGCCACGGCGGAATCCTCGCCGCGCTCGCACTCCTCCAGCACGGCCTTGTCGTCCTGCGAGGTCAGCGCCGTCTTCACCGACACCCAGCCCCGGTGCAGCGCGCCGGCCACCGTGCCGCCCGATGCGGGCTCGCGGCCCAGCTTGCGGATCTCGGCCTCCAGCTCCAGCGCGGCGGCGCCGCACTCGGCGCTGTGGCGCAGGAACAGGGTCTTGAGGTCCGGCGAGTCGGCGTTCTCGGCCGAGGTGCGAAAGCCGTACTCGCCATCGCGGCAGGATTCGAGCAGGTCGTTGAGCACGTCGGCTACATCGTCGTTGTCGATGTCGCCGGTGTAGGCCGGTGCCACGATGGTCCCCGTGTCATCACGGACATCGCGAACGCCTGCGCGCTCCCAGGCCGCGCGCGCTGCGGGCCGGGCCTGGTCCCAGTCCAGATGGCTGGCGCCACGGCGCGTGGTCCATTCGCGCTCCCATTCGGCGTCGAAGGCATCGAAGTCGGCATCGCGGCGCGCGGCGGCCGCGTTCCAGCCCAGCTCGTAGGCGGGGCGGTACTCCTCGTAGCTGCGGCCGGCCACGTAGTAGGGCTCGTTCTGGTAGGCGTCGCGCCAGTAGGCGTCCTCGACCGTGGGATTGACGGCTTCGGCCGCGCCCTTGCCGGCCAGCCCGCCGACCACGGCACCGGCCACACCGCCCACGGCAGCACCGATGGGGCCGCCCATTGCGCCGAATGCAGCGCCGGTCACGGCACCGCCTGCAGCGCCTATGCCGGTGCCCACGGGATGTGCGCCGGGCGCGTCGGACAGCGGGTCACGGTTTGCGGGATTCGATTGCGTCATGGAATGTGCTCCTTGGCAGTTGAAAGTGATGTCTATCGTGATCGCCGTGGCGCGCCGCCGGCGTGCGCGCTTGCGGCCATGTGCCGTAGGAACGCGGCGACCGGGCCTTGCGGACATCGCGCCAGTGGCCTGTGGCCATTTTTCGCACCCCGGCACAGGGCAATCACAGGGCAATCGGCGTGCCTGAGAACGGCGTTCATGCGCGAGGCATCTTTTCGTTCCTGCGCTTTCGGCGTGGTCCCACGGCGGCTGCGAAAGGGCCAAGAGACCATGGCCCAAGCGCCGCCTGCGCAGGCCCGCGAATGAAAGGAAGACGCCATGAAAGACAAGACCCCATCCGCATCCAAGTCCTCTGCACCCACACAGGCGAAGCCGTCGGGCGATGGCCAGACCAAGCTGCCCGGACAGGTCGGCAAGGCGCCCCATGCGCCCGGTGAATCCGATGCATCCGACGCATCCGAACAGGGCCTGCGCCTTCCGCACGAGCGCGACCAGAGCCTGGACGCTACCAGCGATGCGCCCGATCCGGTGATGCGCCAGGCCCATGACGACCTCGCCTCCGGCCAGGTCGATACCGACATGCGCCAGACGCCGGGCCTGGATGCCGAACGGCGCAAGAAGATGGTGCGCAAGCAGCCTTGATGGCACCTGACGCTTGCACCTGAAGCGCAACGAGCTGCTGGCAGCCAGCAAGATCGCCAGCAACCGCATGACCGGCATCGAAGGGCTCTGGACGGGGAGCAGCTGCAGCAAGGGGCGGCCTTCCACGTCAATCTGGCCGCCCGCGCGCACGAAAGCGGAGCCTGCAAGGAATGCCACTCCATCGACGAAGACGACCCGGCACGGCCCGGCAACTGAGGTGCCCGCGCTTCACTTCATACAGGAGCAACCCCATGCCCGACATTCCCGACTGGCTCCAGTGGCCTGCCTTTCTGGCCTCCATCGCCGGCGCCTGGTGTGTGGGCTCGCGTTCTGCGCAAAGGCGCAACCTGGGCTTCTGGATCCTGATGCTCAGCAATGCGCTGTGGGCGCTGTGGGGCTGGTCCACGGCGGCCTGGGCGCTGGTGAGCCTGCAGTTCTGCCTGGCCATCACCAACATCCGCGGCTCCATCAAGGCCGAGCGGTGAGCAGGCCATGGCAGCAGACGCTTTCCTGATGTCGATCCACGAAACCGGCAACCCATACCCTGGCGCTCCCATGGAAACACCCCCATTCCCCACCTGCAGATCCGCCCTGTTCCTCGACTTCGACGGCACGCTCGTGCCGCTGGCCGAGACCCCGGACGCCATTGCGCCAGACCCCGTCCTGATCCCCATGCTGGCCAGGCTGCAGGGTCTGTTGGGCGGTGCGCTGGCCATCGTCACGGGTCGGCAGGTCGAGATGCTGGACCACTTTCTGGCGCCGCTGCATCTGCCCGCCGCCTGCGAGCACGGCCTGCAGCGGCGGGATGCCGCAGGCCGCCTGCACATGCAGGCATCGGCCATGCCAGAGACCGTGCTGCAGATGTGCAATGCCTTGGCGGCCGACCATCCCCGCCTGCTGGTGGAGCGCAAGCGCTCCTCGGTCGCACTGCACTACCGGCGTGCGCCAGAGCTGGCGGCGCTGTGCCTGGACATGTTGGGCCTCGCCCTGCAGCACCAGCCCGGTCTGGAGCTGCT
The DNA here is from genome assembly GCF_000799035.1 of Delftia sp. ZNC0008. NCBI lineage: Bacteria > Pseudomonadati > Pseudomonadota > Betaproteobacteria > Burkholderiales > Comamonadaceae > Delftia > Delftia sp. ZNC0008. The sequence goes on along the minus strand of NZ_JTKZ01000920.1, from coordinate 2,767 downwards.
GCACGGTAAATGCGTGCTGGAGGTCAGGCCTGCGGGCGTGGACAAGGGCCGCGCCATTGCGGCCTTTCTGCGCGAAGAGCCGTTCGCCGGCCGCACCCCCGTGTTTGCCGGTGACGATGTCACGGACGAGAGCGGCTTTGCCGTGGTGCAGGCACACGGCGGCATGGCGATCAAGGTGGGCGAAGGCGCAAGCAGGGCCCGCCACCGGCTGGGCAGCCCGCAGGCCGTGCATGCCTGGCTGAAGTCCGCATGCATGCACCCGGCTGCGCAGACCTGCGCGGAGGTGCTGCCATGAGCCGGCTGGTGGTGATCTCCAACCGCGTGGCCGATCCGCGCAGGGCCGCGGCCGGGGGCCTTGCCGTGGCCATGGGCGATGCGCTGCGGCAGACGGGCGGCCTGTGGTTCGGCTGGAGCGGGACCGTCACCGACGACGGTGCCCAGGCCGCGCCGGCCGGCCATGTGCACCGCACCCAGGCAGGCAACGTCACGCTGGCCACGGTGGACCTGGACCGTGCGGACCATGACAGCTACTACGCGGGCTACAGCAACGGCGTGCTGTGGCCCGTCTTTCACGGACGGCTGGACCTGGCGAGCTTCGACACGGGCCATGCGGCCGGCTACCGCCGCGTGAACCAGCTGCTTGCGCGCAGGCTGCTGCACCTGCTGGCGCAGGACGACATCCTCTGGGTGCATGACTACCACCTGATCCCGCTGGCGGCCGAGCTGCGCGCCCTGGGCTGCCGCCAGCGCATCGGCTTTTTCCTGCACATCCCATTGCCCCCGCCGACCCTGCTGGCGGCCATTCCCGAGCATGCATGGCTGATGCGCTGCCTGTTTGCCTACGACCTTGTGGGCCTGCAGACCCGCCAGGACGTGCAGCATTTCGAGCGCTATGTCTGCGACGAGGCCGGGGGCCAGTCGCTGGGCGATGGCGCCTTGCGTGCCCATGGGCAGCGCCTGGTGTGCCGCGCCTTCCCCATCGGCATCGATGTGGAGGGCTTCGCGGCGCTGGCCCTGTCCGGCGCATCGCAGGACATGCATGCGCGCATGAAGCACGAGTACGCACAGCGTCGCCTGCTGCTGGGCATAGACCGGCTGGACTACTCCAAGGGCCTGCCGCAGCGCCTGCGTGCCTTTCGGGAGCTGCTGGCCCGCCATCCCGAGCAGCGCCGGCGCGCCACGCTGATCCAGATCGGCTCGCCCACGCGCGAGGGCCTGGACGCGTATGCCGACATACGGCGGGAGCTTGAATCGCTGTGCGGCGCCGTCAACGGCGACTACGGCGAGCTGGACTGGATGCCCGTGCGCTACATCCACCAGACCCTGCCGCGCGATGGCATTCCGGGCCTGTGCCGCGCGGCGGCCGTGGGCCTGGTCACGCCGCTGCGCGACGGCATGAACCTCGTGGCCAAGGAATATGTGGCGGCCCAGGACCCGGCCGACCCGGGCGTGCTGGTGCTGTCGCGGTTTGCCGGCGCGGCCGAGCAGCTGCAGGAGGCGCTGCTGGTCAATCCCTACGACGTGCACGGCACGGCCGCCGTGGTGCAGCAGGCCCTGCAGATGCCCCTGCAGGAAAGGCGCCAGCGGCACCAGCGGCTGCTGCAGCGCATCGCCGAGCAGGACGTGCACTGGTGGCGCAAGGCCTTTCTGTCTGCCTTGAAAGAGGCCAGGCCGCTGGAGCACAGGGAAAGGGAAGCCTTCGGCATCCCCGTTCCCTCGATCAGGCAGGAGCAGGCACCGCTGCGCCTGGAGCTGGCCGCCTGCCCTGCCGACGGCGTGGAACGGGACGCCTGCCGGTCGGTGGTCTCCGACAGGTAATGCCTTCCTGCTCCTGCGGCGCCGCGTTCATCCTCCCGGCACCATGGCATCGCCCGGCCCCACCCCCATTTCCCGGGCTGCGCACGACACACAAAAGGAAGGCAAGCGGCGATGGCCCAGCACGACAACGAGCACGCCCATGCGTGGACATGCAGCGACACGCTGGCGCAGGCCTTGCGCGGCCACACGGACCTGTCGCCAGCGGACCAGTTGGCCCTGCTGGTGGCGCAGGGCGCCGACCGCCTGCCGCTGCCGGGCCATGGCCACACGCTGCAGCGCTGGCGCGCACTGGCCGAGGTGGCCGCCCACAGCCTGAGCCTGGCCAAGCTCTATGAAGGCCATACCGATGCCCTGGCCATCCTCTCCGAGCTGCAGGCAGACCTGGCCACCGAAGGCCTGCGCTGGGCCGTCTGGTGCGCCGAGCCGCCGGGCGAGCGCGTGCAGGCCACGCCCACGGCCCCCCATGCTGCGGCACATGCCGGCATGGCCGTGCAGCTGTCCGGCCACAAGCCCTGGTGTTCGGGCGCGCGCGCGGTGGACCGTGCCCTGGTCAGCGGCTGGCTGGCCGACGGCCGGCGCTGCCTGATCGCCGTCACCATGGACCAGCCCGGCATCCGCAGGGACGACAGCCACTGGCAGGCCGTGGGCATGGCCGCCAGCGCCAGCGCCGACGTGCACTTCGACGGCGCCACCGGCGTGCTGGTCGGGGCCCCGGGCCAGTACCTGAGCCGCCCCGGCTTTCACCATGGCGGCGCGGGCGTTGCTGCCTGCTGGCATGGCGCGGCAGCGCGCATCGCCAGCCATCTGCAGCAGGCCGTCGGTCAAGGCGAGGACCCGCACCGCCAGGCCCACCTGGGCGCGCTGGATGTGGCCCTGGCCGGCGCGGCCGGCCTGCTGCGCGACGCTGCGGCCCGCATCGATGCCACGCCCTCGGACCCCTGCCTGCTGG
>NZ_JTKZ01000521.1:0-15980 GCF_000799035.1 Delftia sp. ZNC0008 | reverse complement strand
CCGCGTTGTGCCTGCGCCTTGCCCGGCCCCGCACTCTTGCCACCGGCCTTGTTGAGGGCATAGGCCTTGCCCTGCTGGGAGACCACGGCACGCGCGGCCACGCCCGTTCCCTGGGTGCTGTTCTTGCGGCGCGCGCTCCGGTAGCCGCCATCGACCAGGGGCTGGAAGGTGGGGATCAGGTGCTGCTTGCCGTTGCCGATGAGGTCGGCACGGCCCATGGCCTTCAAGGCCTCGCGCAGCAGCGGCCAGTTGTTGGGGTCGTGGTAGCGCAGGAAGGCCTTGTGCAGGCGGCGGCGCTTTTCACCGCGCACGATGTCCACCGACTCCTCGTTCACGTCGCGCATCTGGCGACGCACCTTGGTGAGGGTGTTGCGACCCGAGTGGTACATGGCCGTGGCCGTGGCCATGGGGCTGGGGTAGAAGGTCTGCACCTGGTCGGCGCGAAATCCGTTCTTCTTCAGCCAGATGGCGAGGTTCATCATGTCCTCGTCGCTGGTGCCCGGGTGGGCGGCGATGAAGTAGGGAATCAGGTACTGCTTCTTGCCCGCTTCCTCGCTGAACTGCTCGAACATCTGCTTGAAGCGGTCATAGCTGCCTATGCCCGGCTTCATCATCTTGGTCAGCGGCCCGGATTCGGTGTGCTCGGGCGCGATCTTCAGGTAGCCGCCCACATGGTGCTGCACCAGTTCCTTGACGTACTCGGGCGACTTCACGGCCAGGTCGTAGCGCAGGCCCGAGCCGATCAGGATCTTCTTGATGCCCGGCAGATTGCGCGCGCGGCGGTAGATCTTGACCAGCGGGGCATGGTCGGTGTGCAGGTTCTGGCAGATGCCGGGGAACACGCAACTGGGCTTGCGGCAGGCGGCCTCGATCTCGGGGCTCTTGCAGCCCAGGCGGTACATGTTGGCCGTGGGGCCGCCCAGGTCGGAGATGGTGCCGGTGAAGCCCTTGACCTTGTCGCGGATGTCCTCGACCTCCTGGATGATGGACTCCTCGGAGCGGCTCTGGATGATGCGGCCTTCATGCTCGGTGATAGAGCAGAAGGTGCAGCCGCCGAAGCAGCCGCGCATGATGTTGACCGAGGTGCGGATCATCTCCCAGGCCGGGATCTTGGTCTCGCCCTCATGGCTGCCGTTGGCGTCGGCATAGCTGGGATGGGGGCTTCGCGCATACGGCAGGCCAAAGACCCAGTCCATCTCGGCCGTGGTCAGCGGGATGGGGGGCGGGTTCAGCCACACATCGCGCGCGGTCACGCCTTCGCCGTGGGCCTGGACCAGGGCGCGGGCGTTGCCGGGATTGGTCTCCAGGTGCAGCACGCGGTTGGCGTGGGCGTAGAGGATGGGATCGGCCTTGACCTGCTCGTAGCTGGGCAGGCGCAGCACGGTCTTGTCGCGCGGCGGCTGCTTGCCCTTGCCGCGCAGCGACGGGTTGGGCACGAACTGGATGGTCTGAACGGCGGCGACCGAGGCGCCGTCCGGCTTAGCGTCGGCATCACCCTCTTCCTTGGAGCAGGTCTGGCCCTGGGCCTCGGCCTGCTCGCTGGTGGTCATGTAGGGGTTGATGTGGGGCTCGACCACGCCGGGCTCGTCCACCACGGAGGAATCCAGCTCGAACCAGCCCGCTTCCGACTCGCGGCGGAAGAAGGCCGTGCCGCGCACATCGGTAATGCTTTCCACGGGCTCACGCGCAGCCAGGCGGTGGGCCACCTCGACCAGGGCGCGTTCGGCGTTGCCGTACAGCAGGATGTCGCACTTGCTGTCCACGACGATGGAGCGGCGCACCTTGTCGCTCCAGTAGTCGTAGTGGGCGATGCGGCGCAGGCTGCCCTCGATGCCGCCCAGCACGATGGGCACGTCCTTGTAGGCCTCGCGGCAGCGCTGGCTGTAGACGATGGCCGCGCGGTCAGGGCGCTTGCCGCCCACGTCGCCCGGCGTGTAGGCATCGTCGGAGCGGATCTTGCGATCGGCCGTGTAGCGGTTGATCATGGAATCCATGTTGCCCGCCGTCACGCCCCAGAACAGGTTGGGCCGGCCCAGGGCCTTGAAGGCCTCGGCGCTTTGCCAGTCAGGCTGGGCAATGATGCCCACGCGAAAGCCCTGTGCCTCCAGCACCCGGCCGATCACCGACATGCCGAAGCTGGGGTGATCCACATAGGCGTCGCCCGTCACCAGGATCACGTCGCAGCTGTCCCAGCCAAGCTGTTCCATCTCGGCCCGGCTCATCGGCAGGAACGGGGCCGTGCCGAAGCGCTTGGCCCAGTAAGGACGATAGCTGGTCAGCGGCTTGGCGGCGCGATGGAAGAAGGAAACGTCAACGGGGGCGTTCATGATGGGCGGTTCGGCTTCTGGGAGCCTGTGCGGAAGGAACCGGCCAGTGTACGTTTCGGCACTCAACCCTGCTGGTCAAGGGTCTTGCTCCAGCCCCCTGATACGGCCTTCCTGCTGCTGCCAGCCCGACCTCTTTGCGGCCTCCTGCGCCAGCCAGGCCTTGGGCGTGTGCCCGGACCAGCGGCGAAATGCCCGTGCAAACACCTTCGGCGAGTCGTAGCCCGCGTTCTCGGCGATGCGGGCCGATGACAGCCCGCCGGCCTCCATCTGCTGGGCGGCCAGCGCCATGCGGTGCGCCGTCAGATAGCCGATGGGCGTGGCACCCACCAGCTCCTTGAAACGCATGCTGAAGCGGGTGCGCGACATGCCGGCCTCGATGGCCAGCGTCTCCACGCTCCAGGCCCGCTGCGGTTCGCGGTGCATGCACACCAGGGCACGCGCAACACAGGCGTCGCCCAGGCCCCGCAGCCAGCCTTCGCCAATGGCAGTCTCGCGCGCCAGGTGCTCGCGCAGGATGTTGACCAGCAGCAGCTCGCCCATGCGCGCGGCCGACAGGCGCCAGCCCGGGCGCCGCGCCAGCGTCTCCAGCGTGAGCGACTCCATGGTGGTGGCCAGGCAGCCGGCCAGCGGCAGGTCGCTTGCCCGGATGTGGATCAGCGGCGGCAGGATGCGGAACACCGAATGACGGCAGTAGGCGGAAAACCACAACAGGGCCGAAAACATGTCCGTGGCCTCGCCGCCGCCGCCATGGCTGAAGACCAGGGGATTCTCGTCCCGCGGTCCTTCGGCGTGGCGGGCGATCATGCGCGAGAACAGCTCGCTGGCAACGTCCATGTCGGACGCCACCACATGCGCGGCGCCCATGGGCAGCATGACCAGATCGCCGGGCTCGACCCGCAGCGCCGGCATGCCCTCCACCTGGATCCAGTAAGGCGCGCCGCGCGCCATGCGGATCATGGCGCCGGTGACGCCCGTGGACTTCAGGCTCCACGGCGCCGTCAGCGCAAAGCGCGCCGTGACGGCGCGCTCCGAGCGGCAAATATCGAGAACTTCACTGAGTACATCCATGGCTCGCGGGACCCTTGTTTTCGGGCCGATGTTAGCCAGTGCCGGCCATGCCACGGCCCGTCGGCACCCCGACAGCGATAGCGGTTTTCCCTGGAGCGCGACTACGCACTAGAGATCCTGCTGCGCCGCCTGCACCAGCTCCGAGAACACGGACGCGCTGCCCAGCCGTTCGGCCGCCAGCAGCGCCAGCTTGACCAGGAACAGCTCGGACCGCTGCGGGCCCGCCGTGTCGATGGCTGTGGCCAGCTGGTCGTAGACAGTTTCCAGGCCGGCGATTTCGAGGGTGTGGGGTGATGTCTGTTCTTGGCTCATGCCGGAACTCCTTGCGTGCAGGTGGCGTTGTCGATGGCCGATTGCAGGCGCCGGGCATCCAGCGCCAGCCAGCGCGCGCAGACATGCTGATCGGGCCGCAGCAGATAGGCGGCACCAGGCGGGTGCCCTGCCGGCACGCCATGGCGTGCACGGCAGCGGCCATCTGCATCGGCCAGGGTCAGATCGGCACCCTGGACCGGCTGCGCGGCCGCCTGGCTGGAGATGGCCACGATGCGCAGGCCCACGCCACGGCCGCGCGCCATCCTGGCAACTTCGCACCACTGTGCAGGCACGGGTGTGCCATCGGTGAAATACAGCAGGTCGAATCCACCGCCCAGGTGGTCCAGCAGATAGTCATCGGGCCCCAGGCGCAGGTTCAGCGGCGGTGCGCCATGGCCAGGGCCGGCTTCAAACAGGTGGTTGTCGTCATCCGCGCTGTTGAGCGGCGAGTGCGCGTATTCGTGCGGCCGGGAGGTGCGCCAGTGGTACAGCGGCCGCACGAATTCCTGGGTGAGCGACAGCGACAGCACGGTATCGCGCAGCAGCCGGAAGCCGCGCGAGGGCGGCGCCATGAAGCGCGTGCTCTTGCCGGCCTCTTCGACAATCTCGCGCGCCGCGCCCACGCGCTCGCCGCTGTAGCTGTCCAGCAGCCTCACCGGCGCCACGCCGCGCGCCACCAGGGCCAGCCGCCAGGCCAGGGCCTGGGCATCCTGAAAACCCGTGTTGGCACCGCGCACGCCGAAGATGGGCAGCATGTGGGCCGCATCGCCCGCGAAGATCACGCGGCCGTGCACATAGTCCGGCAAGGTCAGCGCGCGGGCGGAGTAGACCGAACTCCAGTCCATTTCCCAGGGCGTGCCGCCGAAGCCGATCATCTGCAGCTGCGCGTCGATGCGCGCCTTGAGCGATTCGGGCTGCAGCGCCTGCTGCGCGTCCTCGCCCGCAGGCAGTTGGTAGTCCACGCGCCAGATGCCATGCGGCTCGCGGTGCATGAGGATGGTGTTGCCGGGGTTCCAGACCGGGTCGAAGAAGGCCAGGCGCTCCGTGGGCAGTGGCAGGTCGATGCGGATGTCGGCGATCACGAAGCGGCCCTCGTACGACGCCCCCTCCATCACCAGGCCCATGGCCGTGCGTATGCCGGAGCGGGCGCCATCGGCGGCGACCAGCCAGTCGGCCTCCATCGCATACGGGCCTTGCGGCGTGTCCACTTGCAGCCGCGCCTTTGCGGCGGCGCCGCTGCCGACCTGCTCCACCCGGTCCACGCGGTTGCCCCAGCGCAGCTCGATCAGCGGATGGGCCAGCACCGCATCGACCAGGTATTCCTCCAGGTACTGCTGCTGCAGATTGGTCATGGGATGGAAGCGATCGTCCTCGCTGTGCGGCGCCTCCATGCGGAACACGCGCTGCCCCCGGTAGAACGAGTTGCCACAGCGCCAGGGCAAGGCGTTCGCCATGACCCGCTCGGCCACGCCCACCTGCTGCAGGATCTCCATGGAGCGGCGCGTGAAGACGATGGCGCGGCTGCCTTCGGACACCTGCAGTTCGGACTCCAGCAGCACGCAGCGCTGGCCGTGGCGCGCCAGCTCCAGCGCCGTGGTCAGCCCCACAGGGCCCGTGCCGACGATGACGACAGGATGGCGCTGCACCCCTGGATGCTGCGAAGGCAGCCAGGGCTGGTGCACCCGGTACCGGTAATAGATGGAGTGCCGCGGCTGGGCATGGGGCTGGTGCATGGATGTCTCCGTCTTGCGTCTTGCGTCTTTGTGAGGCCGCAGTGTAGGCAGCCCCCGCTCCGGCAATGTCCCCGGATGGGGACAGACAGGACCCTACAGCCCCCAGGCTCAGGACAGCGCCTCGGGCTCCATCAGCAAGGCAAACAGCTCGCGCTGCCCCTGCACGCCCAGCTTGCCGCAGACGCGCTTGAGATAGGTCCGGGCACTGGCCACCGTGATGCCCAGGCGCTGCGCCAGCCGCTCGGTGTCCAGCCCCTCGACCACGCAGCGCACCACATCCATATCGCGTTGCGTGAGATGCGCAAAGCGCCGCGCCAGGCGCGCCAGCACCAGGCCCGCCAGATCGTCCTGCAGGGCCTGGCCCGCGTAATGCAGGCGCATGGCCTGCATGACCAGCGGAGCAAAGGCCTCGATGCGTGCAATGGACTGCGGGTCAAAGCCGCCGTGCTCCTCACCCCGGTACAGATTCACCGCCAGCCAGCGTGCGCCGGTCTGCAGGGTCAGCAGCGAAAGCCGCTCCACCAGGCGGGGCAGGTCATAGCAGACACGGCGGTACTCGGGATGGCTCACGTCCGAAGGCTTCTGGCGATGGAGCCAGACGCGCGCTGGCGCCTGGGGATTGCGCTGCTGCCGCGCCAGCTCGGCCTGCATCACGCGCTGCGCGCCGTCCAGTGGATAGAAGCGCTCGCTGTAATCCTGGGAAATCAAAGGCAGTGCGCCTGTGCGTGCCCGGTCCCCGAACCCCACGATGCGCGGCCGAGATCGCCCCTGGAACGAAAAGATCGTGCACTGCGCCAACGGCACATGCCGGCCCAGCAGGTGCAGCAGCTGCCCGGCCACCTCGTCGCTGCTGGCGCTGGAGCGGCCCACCTGCTCCAGCAGCGCCGTCACATCGCCCAGCGGCACAGGCAGGCTGGCATCGCTGGCGCAGGCAGGTGCCAGCAGCCAATGGCTGCGGACGGTGTCATTGCTCATGGGTGCGGGAACAGGCCGTGGCAGGAATGCAAAAAGGCCGGTGCATTGCGCAGCCGGCCTGGGTGAAGATGTTGGAATGATAAATCCAGCGCAGCGAGGCCATTGCCTGCTGCGTTCCTGTCGGCGGTCGTTGGAGCCGCTCAGCCTGGCCGGATGGCCCTTGGCTGCACGGCTGCAGCCATCACCATTCGCCTACGTTGCGAATGCGCTGGTCCAGGTCCAGAGGAAGGCCGCCACCGGCGGCTTCATGGTCCTGGCCTGCCTGCTCCAACGCCATGGGCGGAGGACTGAAATGATCGCGGCCAAAGGTGTGTTCGGTGAGAACGGGATCGCGGGAAGGTGGGGTGTTCATGGTTGCGCCTCCTTGACAGAAAGCTTACTGCGAATCTTTCACGATTTCTGTAGGACAAACCTGGATGCAACCCTCTGAAGCTGAAATAACACAAGGTACGCATGCTCACAAATGTGTAGCGCTTCGTAATAAAGGCGTAATGAATCCATGCGCCAAATCCCGGGCCAGGGGCGATCGGGTAAGCTTGCCGCCCTCCATGCCACAGACACTCCGCGCACCCGCGCACAGCGAACTCCTCATCAAGAAAAGCCGTTTCATCGGCTGCGTGCAGCCCATGGCTGACCGCGCCAGCGCCCAGGCCGTGGTCGATGCGCTGCGCCGCGAGCACCCGGGCGCCGCCCATGTCTGCTGGGCGCTGCTGGCAGGCGGCCAGTCGGCTGCGGTCGATGATGGCGAGCCCGGTGGCACGGCAGGCCGCCCCATGCTGGATGTGCTGCGCCACCAGGACCTGGAAGGCGTGCTGGCCACCGTGGTGCGCTACTTCGGCGGCGTCAAGCTGGGCGCCGGCGGCCTGGTCCGCGCCTATACCGATGCCGTGGCCCAGGCCTTGCTGACCGCCGAGAAGGTGACGCTGCAGCGCATGCAATCGCTGCGCTGCGCCGTGCCCTATGCGCTGGAAGGCCTGGTGCGCCGCGAGATCGATGCGGCAGGCGCCGAGCTGCTCCAGGTCGAGCATGGATCGCTGGTGCAGTTCGATCTGCGCCTGCCGCAATCCCAGGCCGAAGGCTTTGTGGGCCGCCTCAATGAGGGCGGACAAGGACGCGTGGGCTGGATGGAGATCCACCACGGCGAGTGAAATGCGCCGGGCCGAACCCGTTCAACCGGCCACCAGAAACCGCTGCGCCAGCAGAACCCAGTACGCCGCTCCCACGGCGATGTTGTCGTCGTTGAAGTCATAGCCCGGGTTGTGCACCATGCAGGCGCCCTGCTCGCTTGCATGGCCATTGCCGATCAACAGGTAGCTGCCGGGCACGCGTTGCAGCATGAAGGCAAAGTCTTCGCTGCCCGGCAAGGGTGGCGCCTGCAGCGTGACATGTTCCGGGCCCAGCAGCTCCAGCGCGATCTGGCGCGCGAAGTCCGTCTCCTTGGGCGTGTTGACCAGCACGGCATAGCCGGGTCGCCAGTCGAGTTGCGCCTGCACGCCGAAGCTCTCGGCCTGCGCACTCACCAGGTCGCGAATGCGCTGCTCCAGCAGCCTGCGCACATCGGCATCCAGCGCACGCACGCTCAACTCCAGCACCGCGCTGTGGGCGATCACGTTGTTGGCCTTGCCCGCATGGATGGCGCCCACGGTCACCACCGCCATCTGCAGCGGATCGATGTTGCGCGAGACGATGGTCTGCAAGGCCATGACGATGCTGGCGGCCGCAACGATGGGGTCGGCCGCGCGGTGCGGCATGGCACCATGCCCGCCCACCCCGGTGAGCGTGAGCGTGGCGTAGTCGGAAGACGCCATGGCTGCGCCCTCGCGCAGCGCCAGCCTCCCTTGGGGCATGCCCGGCATGTTGTGCATGGCAAAGATGGCGTCGCAGGGGTGGCGCTCGAACAGCCCGTCTTCCATCATGCGCAAGGCCCCGCCGCCACCCTCCTCCGCAGGCTGAAAGATCAGCGTGAGCGTTCCGTCGAAGCCGCCGTGCTCGGCCAGATGCCGGGCCGCCGCCAGCAGCATGGCCGTATGGCCGTCATGCCCGCAGGCATGCATCACGCCGTCATGCGTACTGGCATGGGCGAAGGCATTGGCCTCGGTGATGGGCAGCGCGTCCATGTCGGCGCGCAGGCCCAGACGCCGGTGGCCGCTGCCGCGCACCAGCCGCCCCACCACGCCCGTGCCGCCCAGGCCGCGTTCCACCTCGTATCCCCATTGCTCCAGCTGCTGCGCGACCAGGGCGCTGGTGCGATGTTCCTCGAAGCCGAGCTCGGGGTGCCTGTGGATGTCGCGGCGCAGCTCGACGAAGGCTGCGGCCGAGCCGCGCAAAGTGTCCAGAAGGGTGTTCATGTGCGGCGTCTCACTGGGGTTGCAGGCGGATGGAGCGGGCAATGCTGCGGTAGCGGGCGGTCTCGGCCTCATAGAACTGCGCCGCTTCGGCCAGCGACATGGGCGCCGCGGCCAGTTGGGTCTGCAGGGCCAGTTGCTCGCGCACGCCCGGGTCCTTGAGCATGGCGCCTATCGCCTGGTGCAGCCTTTGCACCACCTCCTGCGGCGTGTCCTTGCGCACCAGGAAGCTGGTCCAGGTCTTGTAGGCGAAGTTTTTCAGCTCCCGGCCCTCACGCACCGTGGGCACATTCTTGAGCAGCTCCGATCGCTGCTCCCCCAGCTGGCCCAGGATCTTGAGCCGGCCCTGCTCGGCCAGCGCGCCCATGGCAGCGCTGTAGACGAGCACAGCGAAATCGACCTGCCCGCTGCCGATGTCCTGCAGCAGCGGCGCATTGCCCTTGTAGGGCGCATGCATGAGTTGTATGCCGGCGTCCTGCTGCACCTTCTCCAGGATCAGGTGGTAGAGCGAGCCAATCCCGACACTGCCGTACGACAGCGGCCGGCTGGCGCTTTTGCGGGCCAGCGCGATCAGCTCATCCACGTTGCCAGCTTCCAGGTCCTTGCGGGCGACAAACACCATCACGGCCTCGGCCACGGGATGGACCAGGCGGAAATCCTCCGCCTTGAGCCGCACGGCGGCATTGGCCAGCGGCGACAGGATCACCTCGTTGGGCGAGCCCTGGAAGACGTAGTGCCCGTCGGGCGGAGCGGCCAGCACTTTCTGCGCGGCCATGGCGCCGCTGACGCCGCCCAGGTTCTCCACGATGACCTGCTGGCCCAGGGTCTTGGACAGCGGCACGCTGAAGATGCGGGCAATGGCATCCGAAGGGCCGCCGGCCGGATAGGGAACCATCAGGCTTACGGGCCTGGAGGACGGGCTCTGCGCACAGGCCAGGGCCGCGCTCAGCAACAGGCCGGCGCCCGTCAGCCAAACGCGCTGGAACAAAAATCTCATCATGTCTCCTTGGTGGATGGCTCCGGCTCGGTCGGCCGGATACGCGGCATCCTAGGAGCCGGGTCATCGAACGTCCAATGCATTGTTGGCTGCATTAGCATGAGTTTCATGCAGACTTCAGGGCGCGAAAAATCATGACGCTGGTGCAGCTCAGGCATCTCATATCGGTGGCGCAGACCGGCTCCTTCAGCCGCTCGGCCGAGGCCATGCATCTGACACAGCCGGCCCTCAGCCGCAGCGTGCGCGCGCTGGAGCAGGAGCTGGGCATACCCTTGTTCGACCGCATCGGCCGCCACAGCGAACTCACAGCCTTCGGCCGCGAGATGCTGGGACGGACACGCGCCCTGGTGGCTGAAGCCGACGAGCTGCGTGACAGGGGGCGCCAATTGCGCGAGGGTGCGGCCGGCACCGTGCGTGTGGGCCTGGGATCGGGCCCCGGCGCAATATTGATGACGCCGTTCCTGCAGCACATGACCGTGCACCATCCCGGCGTGCGAACCGAGGTGGCGCGCGGCAGCACCGATCTGCTGGTGCACTCGCTACGCGAGCGCCTGCTCGATGCCCTGGTCGTGGACCTGCGCGCGCTGCGGCCCGCACCCGACCTTGCGCTGGACGTCGTGCACGAAATGCGCGCCGCCTTCATGTGCCGCACCGACCATCCACTGGCCCGCCTGCAGCGGGATCTGCGCTTCGAGGATGTGCAGCGCTACCCCGTCGCCTCCACACCATTGAGCGACCAGGTGGCCTGGCTGCTGGTGGAGACCTATGGCGCCACGGCCCACCCGGCGCGGTTCGTCACACTGCAGTGCGAGGAGTTGCCCAGCCTCGTGGACGTTGCGCGCAACAGCGACACCGTGCTGCTGGCCGTGCGCGCCGTCGCCCCGGACCTGGCCGAATTGCCCATGGACCCGCCCATGCGCAGCACCGCCCGCTTCGGGCTGGTCACGCTGCGTCAGCGCAGCGAGGCGCCGACGCTGGCAATCCTGCGAGGGCTGATGGTCGATTTGATGTGCGATGGCCCTCCAGCCGTCGCATAGGCAAGGCCTCTGCCCTGCCCGGCCAGGCTGAGGCCTCTGCAAGGGCTGACAAGGACCACAGGCAGCGCTTCAGCGGCGGTCTTGGGTCGGCCACCAGGGATATGCGAAATCGGCTTGAAACGAAGGCAGTTGTGCTCAAAACAGAAAATGATCATCGATCAGTTTTTGCTGGACATCTTTACCCATTCCAACCAATGAAGAATATCCACCAAAAGAGTAAATTGGATTTTCCAATGACCACATCCCTATACTATTTACTCGGACTCCACATGACCAAAAAGCCGCAATGGCAACTGACACTGCCGCTGTAAATCTTGCATATCGCTTTTTCATAAAATCACCTTTTTTGGATTTGAAATGATTTCAGGCTTTCATGGCGCACACAGGTTCTGTATGAAAGCGTGCGTCGCAAGCTGCGTGACTTCGCTTTTGCCTGTCATATAGCAGCCATCCTGGCGGTGATGGCCGCCGCGTTGCAGTTGCGCCCCGGCGACAGGCGCACAAGGTCTGCCGCACTGCCCGGCGCCAGCGACACGAAGCCTGCGGACGAGCCGTCGCTCTCTGCACAGGCGCCCACGACATGGCCGCTGTTGTTGATGTCCAGGCCTACGCATTGCGGGCCTGCCGACGTGCCCACGTCCTGCATGGGCAGGGCCTGCGCGGCCGGCAGTGCCAGCAACGCTAGGCACGCAACGGAAAAATTCAAATGCTTTGGCTGAAGGCGCATGAAGGGTTCTCCTGAAAAAGCAAAGAAGTCGTTCATGGAAATCGGGCGCCGAACAGGAAATCCGCATGGGGCTTGGCATATGCGCGCCGGTGCAGACGCTATTTCCGTGATCCGCATCCCGGCTCCACGATAGGCATCGCGGTATGGAGCCGTCCATCCGAGCAGCAATCAAAACGACAAAAACCATCAACAAAATCAAAAGCTTGCACGAGAAGCCCCCATCAATAATTGTCTCATCGGCATCCGGGATTCAGGCCATGCCATAGCGCAGCGCCATATGAATGGGGGCTCTCCATGGCAATCACACACTGCCTGACATCCGACAGCGCATGGCCGAATGGCGCAATTCGCCGCCGCTGGAGTCCGGCAGAACTGCTGGCACTCGAACGCTGGGCCGGCGTCCTGCCCGTGCAGGTGATCTGCCGCCGGCTGGACCGCAGCGAACGCTCCGTTCGCTGCCAGATGCACAGGCGCGGCCTGAGCACCCGGGTCCGCGAAGGCGTCGGGCTGAGGCAGGTCTGCGAGGATCTGCAGCTTTCTGCACGGTCGGTGAGGGCCTTCATCCTCGATGGCCGCCTGCGCCTGCACAGCGCACAGGTGCATGGCGAGACGGTGGCGCAGCTTCATTGGTCCCTGCGCCGCTGGCTGCAAACAGCCCAAAGCCGCTTGTGCCGTGTCAGCCATTTGAGGGTTACCGAGACATCCCTCAGGCGCTTTGCGCGGGAAGCGGATTTCGGCGCATCAGGCAGCCGCACGGGCGCGGCATGGCAACACTGGGCATCCGGCTAGCCCCTGCGCGGCACCGGCCGGGCCCTGGATGTCCAGCAGCGGTTTCGGCCCTTCGCCTACGACTGCCGCGAGCGCCAGCATGCAGACTGGCACGCATGTCCCATGGCAGGCGAGGCAGTCATCTCGACCATCTGTCGGCACTTCAGTCGGCACTCCCGTCGGCACACCTTTCGGCACATCCACCGGCAGCGGAGACCTCCACGGGACCTGGTGCCACAGTCAAAGGAATCAGACAGCATGAAAAACCCACCCACCACCGCCCTCGACGTGATCATCGTCGGTGCCGGCTCGGCCGGACTGTCGGCACTGCGCGAGGTGCGCAAGCACACGGAGCATTTCGCCATCGTCAACGACGGGCCCTGGGGAACGACCTGTGCGCGGGTGGGATGCATGCCGTCCAAGCTCCTGATCGAGGCGGCCAACGCCTTCCATGCACGCCATCACTTCGATGCCTTCGGCATACGCGGCGCGAGCGGGCTGCAGCTGGACCTGCCCGCCGTTTTGCGCCGCGTGCGCAAGCTGCGCGACGAGTTCGTGGCAAGCACGATCAAGGCCACGGAGGGCCTGGGCTGGCGGGCCATCGACGGGCGTGCCAGGCTGCTGGCGGCCAATCGGATCGAGGTCAATGGCAAGGTGCTGGCTGCGCGCAAGCTCATCCTCGCTCCAGGCTCCAGCCCCGTGGTGCCGGAGGAATGGAAGCGCTTTGGCAAGCGCATCCTGACCACCGACACCTTGTTCGAACGCAAGACGCTGGGCCCGCGCGTGGCCGTCGTCGGCCTGGGCCCGCTGGGCGTGGAGATCGCACAGGCGCTGGCACGGCTGGGACTGGAGGTCACCGCACTGGGACGCGGCCCGAAGCTTGCCGGCCTGTCCGACCCGAATGTCACCGACGCATTGCGGCATCTGCTTGAGAAAGAGATGACGGTGATCACCGACCATGAAGTGCAGTTGAGCAAGGGCCCGGACAGCAGCATCGTCGTGCGTGCAGGCGACACCCGCATCGTCGTGGACCATGTGGTGGCCGCCATGGGTCGGCGCCCGCAGCTCGAAGGCCTGGGCCTTGAGACGCTGGGACTTGAGCTGGACGAACACGGCCAGCCGCCCGTAAGCCGCGAGACACTGCAGGTCGGCGAGCTGCCGCTGTTCCTCGCGGGCGATGCCAATGGCGACCGCCCCTTGCTGCATGAGGCCGTGGACGAAGGCCATATTGCCGGCACCAACGCCATGGCAGAGAACGTGGCCTGCTTCGAGCGGCGCACGCCGCTGTCCATCGTCTTCAGCTCGCCCAACGCGGCCGTCGTGGGCCAGCCCATGAAGGCGCTGCTGGGGCAGGACTTCGTGGTGGGCCGCGTGGATTTCGCGCACCAGGGGCGTGCGCGCGCTGCGCAGCACAACGCGGGCCTGCTTCACGTCTATGCGGACCCGGCCAGCGGCCGGCTGCTGGGCGCGGAAATGTGCGCGCCGGCCGGCGAGCATCTGGCCCATCTGCTGGCCCTGGCCGTGCAGCAGCAACTGACCGTGCACGAGTTGCTGCGTGCGCCCATCTACCACCCCGTGCTGGAAGAGGGCCTGCGCACCGCCTTGCGCGATGCGGTGCGCCAGCTGCCCCAGCAGCCGCCCTCCGACCTGAGCAACTGCGATTCTTTGCCCATGGACGATTGATCGCGCGCGGCCCAGGGCCGCACGCGGATCAATCCTGGGGCGCGCTCTGCGGTGCGCTTACTTCCGACAGCGTCCACCCGCCATTGCCATCGACCGCCAGCGCGTGGGTATGGAAACCCGCCAGCGTGCTGCGGTGGCCCACGCTCACCAGCATGGTCGAGCGCATCTGCTCGCGCAGCAGCGTGTACAGCGCATGCTCCAGGCCCTCGTCCATGGCCGAGGTGGATTCATCGAGAAAGACGATGGCGGGCCGGTTGTACAGCACGCGCGCAAAGGCCAGGCGCTGCTGCTCGCCAATCGACAGGATGCGGGACCAATCCTGGTTGACATCCAGTTTGTCGGCCAGATGGGCCAGGCTGACCTGGCGCAGCGCCTGTTGAAGGCGCTCGTCGTCCTGCGGTGAAGCATCCATCGGATAGGCAATGGCCGTACGCAGGTCCCCCAGCGGCAGATACGGGCGCTGCGACAGGAACAGCGCCTGGTGGCCGCCCGGGCGGCCCACCGTGCCCTGGGCATGCGGCCACAGGCCGGCAATGGACCGCAGCAAGGTGGTCTTGCCGCTGCCCGAAGGCCCCTTGATCAGCAGCGCCTGGCCGGGAGTGAGCTTGAGTTGCAGGTCGCTGAGCAGGTGGTGGCCGTCCGGGCGGCTGACCTGCAGACCCTCGATGTCCAGGGCGCCGGGTTGATCTTTGTGGACGACCTGGGGCAGTTCGCGGGTCTGGGCATTGGCATCCAGAAAGCCGCACAGGCGGTCCAGCGCGGCGCGGTACTGGGCGAAGGTGTCGTAGGAGGTGCGGAAAAATGACAGCGCATCCTGCACCTGCCCAAAGGCCTGCGAGGTCTGCATCACATCACCGAGCTTGATGGCACCGCTGAAAAAGCGCGGCGCCTGCAGCAGAAAGGGAAAGACCACGGCCACCTGGTTGACGGTGAGGTTGAAGCCGTCGAACTTCAGGCTGCGGTAGACCAGCGCCCAGACATTGGCGATCAACGCCGAAAAGCGCGTCAAAAGCGTGTTGCGCTCGATGGCCGCGCCCTGGTAGAAGGCGATGTTCTCCGCATATTCGCGCACGCGCACCAGGGCGTAGCGGAAGTTGGCGGTCAGCCTCTCGTTCAGGAAGTTCAGCCGGATCAGCGGCTGGCCCAGGCGAAAGGCGATCAGCGTGGCGACGATCACATAGAGGTAGACCGCGAACACCATGGCCCGCGGAACCTCCACGCCCGCCACGGCAATCGGGGCAGACAGCCCCCAGAGAATGCCCGTGAACGCCACCAGCGAGACCACCGCGCTGACGGCACCCAGCGCCAGGGTCAGCGAGTTCGAGACAAAGGTGTTCACATCCAGCTCGATGCGCTGGTCGGGGTTGTCCACCGGCTCGTCCAGGAAGTGGCTGCGATAGTAGGCATCGCCGCGCATCCAGTCGGTGGTCACGCGCTCGTTGAGCCACACCCGCCAGCGGATGCGAAACGCCTGGTTCACATAGAAATTGAACAGCTCGCGCAGGATGTGGACCGTGGCCAGCACCGCAAAGATACCCAGGAAGCGCCAAAAGCCCTTCTGGTCCAGTTCCTGCAGCGCGCTGTAGAAGCCGTTGTACCAGTAGGAAAACAGCACGTTCATGCGCACCGAGACCAGGGCCAGCACCAGCAGCAGCGTGAACACCAGCAGCGGCCACCAGCTGTTTCTGGGGTGCAGGAACGGGCCGGCCAGCTGCCAGAACTGCCGACCCCAGCGGGTGAATCGAACCACCAGCAGCGCCACGGCCGCGAAAGCCACGACGGTGATCACTGAGGCCGCCGCCAGCCAGACCAGGCTTTCCTGCAGCGCCTTGCTCCAATCCATGTCCATGTCGGAGATCCTCGGGTTGTGTGGGTGGAGAGAATCTACTCCTGTTCAGACAGGCCGGCGGGCAGGCCTGGGCGCATGCCGGCAGCAAGCCATCTGCGCTTGCAATGCCCCCATCGCCGTTGCCGATGGGGCCGCTGCCGACAAGGCCGCTGCGCAGGA
>NZ_JTKZ01000829.1:0-6582 GCF_000799035.1 Delftia sp. ZNC0008 | reverse complement strand
CCGCGTCAGGGCAGCAGGTTGCCGCCATGCAGCCAGACCAGCACCGAGGCCACGGCGGCGACCAGCATGGACACCGCGGCGCGCACGGCCACGCGGTCGGCAATGCGCGATTGCAGCGCCAGCCCCAGCATGCCGGCAAAGGCCATGGACATGCCCAGCCGGTCGCCGGCCAGGGTGGCATCGTGGGGGGCCCAGTGGTAGACGGACGAACCTATGGCCGAACACGCCAGCCCCGTGAAGAACAGCGCGGCCAGCCAGCGCAGGGCCGGCGCCAGCGCCTGGCTACGCCGGTCCAGCAGCAGGCGCGCCCCCGTCACGGCAGCCCAGGCAAAGCCCAGGTTGCTGAGCACATCCAGCGCATGGGGCAGCGGCCCCCAGGCGCGCTGGTCGGCAAACGCGTGAAAGTCCTGGGGCTGCGGCACTGCAGGGCCAATCAAGGCGGCCAGCAGCAGCAAGGCGGCGCCCCAGTACAGCGCGCGCAGGGCGGCGGCCGGTGAAATCAATGTGGATGGCATGTGTTGCTCCTCGTGGAAAGTGTCGCGGAGTGTGGCGAGCCATCGGCCCTTCCAGCATCGTTTTTCTGCACCCGCCGCGCAAACCAGCACCTCGGGTATCGATAATCGCTACCCATGAGCACCACTGCCGACCTCGTCATCGCCCTCAAGAAGGAACTCAAGGCCGCCCAGATGACCTATGCCGACCTGGCGCGCGCCCTGGGCATGGCCGAGTCCAGCGTCAAGCGCATGCTGGCCAAGGGCGACATGCCGCTGTCGCGCATCGATGCCATCTGCCGCGCGCTGAGCCTGGACTTCGCCGACCTGGCACGCCGCGTGGCCGACAGCCAGCCGCTGCTGCAGGAGATGACGCCCGAGCAGGAGAACGCCGTGGTCGCCGACCGCAAGCTGCTGCTGATGGCCATCTGCGTGCTCAGCCAGTGGACGCTGGAGCAGATCGTGGCCACCTACCGCATGACCGAGGCCGAAGGCATCCGCTACCTGGCCCAGCTGGACCGCATCGGCATCATCGAGCTGCGCCCCGGCAACCGCTACCGGCTGCGCCTGGCCAAGACCTTCCGCTGGCGCGCGCGCGGGCCGGTGATGGAGTACTTCCGCGAGAACGCCGTGCTCGACTATTTCGGCGGCGGCTTCGACCAGCCGGGCGAGGGCATGCTGATGGTGCACGGCTCCATCGGCCGGCATCTGGCGCCCAGCTTCGTGGAACGCATACAGCGGCTGGCCCATGATTTTTCCCAGCAGCACCTGCAGGACCAGCGCCTGCCGCCGGGCCAGCGCGAGGGCTACACCCTGGTGCTGGCCATGCGCAGCTGGGAATTCACGGCGTTCACGGCCCTGAGAAGAGGCACTGTCTGACGGCGGCTGCAGGACGGCAGCCTGCGCTGCAGCGCCTGGCAACAAGGCTTCACCAAGGCGATACACAAGATTGCAAGACTTCGCGTCGCGGCAACCCGGGCTTGACGCAGCACTCGCACCATGCAGTCATGGATTCCCGTCACAGGGACTCCAGCCCGATGAACCAAGGACAAGGAGCCGCCATGATTTCCCTTCGCACACCGCTGATCGCCGCGACCGTGGCCCTGGCCGGATGGGCCGGGACCGCGCAGGCCCAGGCCAACGTGACCTACGCGGCGCCGGGTGCCGCCATCTCTGTGCAGTTCGGCGCGCCGCCCCCCATGCGCTACGAGGCCGTTCCGGCACCGCGCCGCGGCTATGTGTGGGCGCCGGGCTACTGGCGCCCGCAGGGCCACCGCCATGCCTGGGTGGCCGGCCACTGGGTCAAGGCGCGCCCCGGCTATGTGTACCGCCAGCCCGTGTGGTCGCAGCACGGTGGCCGCTGGGGCTACGCACCCGGCCGCTGGGACCGTGACCGCGACGGCGTGCCGGACCGCCATGACCGCCGCCCCAACAACCCCTACCGCCATTGAGGGGCGCTTGCGCCCGGCATGAAGCCCGCCCCATCGGCGGGCTTTTTGCTGAGCGCTGCGGCCATGCCCACACTGGCTTCATACCAACATATGCATATAAAAGTGGCTCATTAAGTTCTCAGGAAAATATGGGAATTGATTCACCGGATTTCCCTGCACACCATGCGCCCCTCGCTTTTCCGCTCCTGGATTCCCGCCGCCGCCGCGGCCCTGGCCGTCCTCGGCTCCACCGCAGCGGTGGCAGCCGATTCGGCGGCTTCGTGGCCGCACCAGCCCGTGACCATGATCCTGGGCTTCCCGGCAGGCTCGGGCGTGGACGTGATCGCGCGCGGCGTGCAGGAGCCGCTGTCCCAGCGCCTGGGCCAGCCCCTGATCATTGACTACAAGTCGGGTGCGGCCGGCAACATCGCCAGCGAGATCGTGGCGCGCGCCAAGCCGGACGGCTACACGCTGGCCTTCGGCACGGCGGCTACGCACGGCAGCAATGCGGCGCTTTACAAGAAGCTGCCGTTTGACGTGGAAACCGACTTCGTGCCGGTGGCGCCGCTGATCGATGTGTCCAACGTGCTGACCATCAATCCCAACGTGATCAACGTCAAGAACCTCAAGGAGTTCGTGGACGAGATCAAGGCCAACCCCGGCAAGTACAACTACGCCTCCACGGGCAACGGCGCGGGCACGCACATGGCCTTTGCCGAGTTCAATGCGCGCCTGGGCCTGAACATGGTCCACGTGCCCTACAAGGGCGGCCCCGAGGCCATCACCTCGGTGCTGCGCGGCGAGACCTGCTGCATCATGAACCAGGTCCAGACCGTGCTGCCGCACTACAAGAGCGGCAAGGTGCGCCTGCTGGGCGTGACCACGGCCAAGCCCGTGGAAGTGATCAAGGAAGTGCCCACCATCGCCTCCAGCGGCCTGACGGGCACCAAGGGCTTCGACAGCTCGATCTGGTTCGGCATCTTCGCGCCCAAGGGCACGGACCCGGCCATCGTGGCCAAGCTCGGCCAGGCCGTGCGCGAGGTGCTGGAGCTGCCCGAGGTGCGTGCGCGCTTCGAGTCCCAGGGCAACGCCATCCGCATCGAGACGCCCGAGCAGTTCAAGAAAACCGTGCACAACGACCGCCTGAAGTGGGCACAGGTGGTCAAAGACGCGAAAATCAGCATCGATTGATGCCGCGCGCGCCCGCAGGCCCTGCCCCGCTGGCGCGCCTTTCCTCGTGAGTTCCTGGTGAGTCTATGTCCCTGACCGAACCGGCAGCCCCGGCCCCTGCGGGCCTGGCTGCCCTTGAAGAACGCCTGCGCGACGACCTCGTCGCCCTGGGCTGGCCTGCCAAGGCCTGGATTCCTCCCTCCACCCGCGACGGCCAGCCCGTGCACGATGTCCTGGTCATCGGCGCCGGCCAGGCCGGCCTGGCCCTGTCGGCCGCGCTGTCCCAGCTGGGCATCGCGGCCGTTTTGCTGGACAAGGCCCCGCTGGACTTCGAAGGCCCCTGGGCCACGACGGCGCGCATGGAAACCCTGCGCTCGCCCAAGGAGCTGACCGGCCCTGCGCTGGGCCTGCCCTCGCTGACCTTCCGCGCCTGGTTCATCGCCCAATGGGGCCGCGAAGCCTGGGTCGCGCTGGACAAGATCCCGCGCCTGCAGTGGATGGACTACCTGCGCTGGTACCGCCGCGTGATGCGCTGCGACGTGCGCAACGGCCACCAGGTCACGGCCATCCGCCCGCAGGCCGACGGCACGGTCGAGGTCGATGTGACGGCCGATGGCGCCTCGCGCACCTGGCTGGCACGCCGCGTGGTGCTGGCCACGGGCCGCGACGGCCTGGGCGGCCCGCAGATCCCCGCCTTCATGCAGGGTGTGGACCGCAGCCGCTGGGCGCACTCCTCCGACGTGCTCGACTACAGCCGCCTGGCAGGCCTGCACGTGGGCGTGGTGGGCGCGGGCTCGTCGGCCATGGACAGCGCGGCCACCGCGCTGGAGAACGGCGCCGCCAGCGTGGACCTGCTGGTGCGCCGCAGCGACCTGCCGCGCATCAACAAATCCAAGGGCTCGGGCACGCCCGGCCTCACGCACGGCCAGTTCCTGCTGCCCGACGCCTGGAAATGGCGCATACGCCACTACATCAACGTGCAGCAGGTGCCACCGCCGCACGGCAGCACGCTGCGCGTCTCGCGCCACGCCAACGCCCACTTCAACCTGGGCTGCGCCGTGCAGAAGGTGGAGCAGGCAGGCGACAAGCTGCGCGTGAGCACGCCGCGCGGCGTGTTTACGCTGGACTTCCTGATCGTCTCCACCGGCTTTGCCATCGACTGGCGCCAGCGCCCCGAGTTCGCCGACCTGGCGCCCCATGTGCGCATCTGGAGCGACCGCTTCGTGCCCGAGACGGGTGCCGAGGACCAGGAACTGTCGGACTCGCCCGACCTGGGCCCGCTGTTCGAGTTCCAGGAAAAGACGCCCGGCGCCCTGCCCGGCCTGGACCATGTGCACTGCTTTTGCTATCCGGCCGCGCTGTCGCACGGCACGGTGTCGGGTGATATCCCCGCCATCAGCGACGGCGCGCGCAAGCTGGCCCAGGGCCTGGCCTCGCTGTTCTACCGCGAGGACCTGGAACACCACTACGCCCAGCTGCAGTCCTATTCCGAGCCCGAGCTCGACGGCGGCGAATGGACGCCCGCCGACCCCGAAGCCCGTGTGCGGGCCCTGGCAGACAAGACCTGAGATACCCATGACCACCGCCAACGACACCATCGACCGCCTGGCCGGCCTGACCGCCCAGTCCCCCGTTTTCGCCACGCGCCGCCAGCGCGACAAGGTGGCCATTGCCACCCAGGCCTGCGAGGACCTGCTGCTGGGCGACGGCCTGGCCGACAGCCTGTCGCGTGCCGAGCGCCTGGTGCTGGCCAGCGAGCAATGCCGCGTCAGCGGCGTCCAGGCCCTGGCCGATGAATACCGCCAGCGTGCCGAGTCCCTGGGCGACGCCCTGACGCCCGCGCTGCGCACCGTGCTGGCCCAGCCCGGCGCCCAGACCGGCAACGCCCGCCTGGATGCGGCCCTGCACTTCGTGCGCACCCTGGCCCTGCACCCGGCCGAAAGCGACCGCGCGGCCCTGCTGGCCATGCCCGAGTCCGGCCTGTCCATCGACGACACCGTGCTGGTGGCCCAGCTGGTGGGTTTCATCGCCTACCAGTTGCGCCTGTTCGCGGGCGTGCAGGCCATGGTCGCGCTGGGAGGCCAGGCCAGCGCACCGGCTGCCGAAGCCGCCGCCGCACCCTTCGTGCACCCCGCCAACCTGCCGCCACCGGGCGAGCCGCTGCGCCGCAACGGCTACACCAGCGAGACGCTGGACTGGACGTCCTGGCTGCCCGTGCTCGACCCTGCCACGGCCACGGCCGAGCAGCAGGCCGTGCTGGACCTGAGCCACCCCAAGGCGCGCACGTCGGACTTCTACCTGCTGCTGGCCCGCCAGCCGCGCGTGCTGTCGGAGCGCTCGCAGGCCTTCAACGCCATCATGTACGCGCCCGGTGGCCTGTCGCGCGCCGAGCGCGAGGTGGCGGCCACGGCCGTCTCGCGCTCCAACGGTTGCGTGTACTGCGCATCGGTCCACGCCCAGCGCTTCGAGCAGCTGGCCAAGCGCAACGATGTCATGGCCCAGATGTTCGACGACCCGGACACGGCCGGCACCAATGCGCGCGAACGCGCCATCATCCAGTCCTCGCTGGCCCTGACGCGCTCACCGGGCAGCTTTGGCGCTGCCCAGCTGCAGCCGCTGCGCGATGCCGGCCTCACCGACCAGGAAATCCTGGACATGCTGCATTCGGCCGCGCTGTTCGGCTGGGCGAACCGGTTGATGCTCAATCTCGGGAAAGAGAAGTACATCACCCCCTGAGGCGCTTGCGCGCCTTCCCCCTCTCTCGCACGCGGGAGGGGGACGACAGCCTCGCTGCGGGGCGGCCCTTGCTTGCTGTCCCCTGCTTTGGGGCCGCGCCGGTTTTATCCGCTGCGTCCAGCATGCGCACCACGTTCAGTACACGTCTCTTCTGTAACGGCCTTCGACGATCAGGTCTTCGACGGCCGTAGCGCCCAGGATGTCGGCCAGCGCGGCATCGACGCCTGCGGCCATGCCGTCGGCGCTGCCGCAGACGTAGAGCACGGCGCCGTCGGCGATCCAGTCGCGCAGGGGTTCGGCGGCTTCGCGCAGGGCGTCCTGCACGTAGCGGCGCCGGGCCTGGTCGCGGGAATAGATGAAGTCGGCACGCTCCAGCTTGCCGGCAGCCAGCCAGTTGGAGACCTCGGCCTCGCAGTACCCGTCATGGGCCCGCTGGCGTTCGCCGAACAGCAGCCAGTTGCGGTGGCGGCCTGCGTGCATGCGCGCCAGCAGGTGGCCGCGCAGGCCGGCATAGCCGGAGCCGTTGCCGATGAAGATGGCCGGAGCGTCGGGCTCGGCACCTGCCTCTTCACGCGGCTCGAAGGCGCGGTTTTCCACCAGTCTCATGGCCACGGACGTGCCCCGGGCCGCATGCGCCGTCAGCCAGCCCGACGCCACGCCCAGGCCGCCGTCATGGCGTGCCTGGCGCACCAGCAGCCGCACATGGCCGTCCTGCGGCAGCGAGGCGACCGAGTAGCTGCGCGGCAGCAGGGGCC
>NZ_JTKZ01000087.1:0-5318 GCF_000799035.1 Delftia sp. ZNC0008 | reverse complement strand
CCGCGTCTTGTCCTCGAAGCGGTGCAGCTCCAGCAGGGCGGTCAGTGCCTCCAGCAGCACGTTCTGGCGCGTGCCGTAGAGCACGCTGCCCTGGGCCGCCTCCTGCGATTCGGCCGAGCGGATGCCCGCGCCGATGGCTCCGCCATCGAGCAGGGCCATGCGCACTTCGGCATTGACGGCGGTGTACGACTCGCGGCCCCGGCGGAGCTTGGCATCGCCCGTGTTGGTGCCCACCTTGAAGGTGGGCCAGCGCGCGCCGCGCGCGGTGTTCACGTCATGCCCGGCCGATTCCAGCGCGGCGCGCGCCTTGCGCACGTCGGGGTATTCGTCGAGCAGGGCGTAGAGGGCATCGAGCAGGCGGCGCTGCCCGCTGTCGCTGGCCAGGGTGCCGGGCGTGAGCTGCTGGGCCAGGCGCAGGACCACGGCGTCGGGTACCGGGACGGATGCGGGTTCGGGTGAAGGTGCGTGAGCGTGAGCGGAGTCCGCCGTGACCGCCGCAGCCGTGGTGGCCAGGTCCGGTTCCTCGGCCGCCATGGGCGCGGCCTCAGCCTGCAGCGCCTGCAGGGCCGATACGCAGCAGGCAGCGGCCAGCAGCTGGCGCAGCCGGGCGTGCCAGCCTGTGGTGGGAGTGGACGGGCGGCCTTGCATCAGGGCTCCCGGAAGGCTTCGCTCTGGATGCGCAGCACGGGCCGCAGCAAGTACCAGATAAAGGGTTCGTGGCCCAGCAGCAGGTCGAGCTCGGCCTGCATGCCGGTGGTGATGCGGTTGTCGGTGCGGCCCACCCAGGGCTGCTCCAGGCTGGCCTGGATGCGGAAGTACGAGGGCGAGTCGGCCAGGTTGGGGTCGCGGTCGGCATCGGCAGCCACCAGGGTGACCTGGCCGGGCACCGAGCCGTAGCGCAGGAAATCGTAGGCCGAGATCTTCACCCGGGTGGGCTGGCCGGTGCGCACGTAGCCACGGTCGGCGGGGCTCAGGCGTGCTTCGACGATGACCTCGTCCTTGTCGGGCACGACTTCGAGGATGGGCTCGCCGGGCTTGACCACCCAGCCTGCACCCGAGCTGCGCAGTCCCTTGACGAAGCCGCTGGTGGGCGCCAGCACGGCGGTGCGCGTGCGCTGGGTCCGGGCGCGCACCAGGTCTTCGTTGAGGCTGGCCAGCTCGCGTTCGGTCTGGGCCAGTTCGTCGGAGGCGCGGCGGCGGAAGGCGCCCTGGGTCTCCTGCAGCTTGGCCTGGGCCTGCTCGATCTTGGCGCGGTTGCTGAACAGCGTCTGGCGCGATGCCGCCAGCTCGGCGCGGACCTGCTCCAGCGCCCGCTGCTTGTCCAGCACTTCCAGCTGGCCGATCAGCTGCTCGGCGGCGAGCTGCCCGGCAATGGAGGCTTCCTGCTGGTGCAGGCGCAGATTGGTCTCCAGCCCCTCAATGCGGGCCTGGACCTGGGCCACGTCGCCGCGCGCCTGCTGCAGCTGGGCCTGGGCCGCGGCAATGCTGCCCTGGTGTTCCAGCGCGCGGGCCGAGAAGGCGCCCAGCTCGGCCTGGACCACCTGCGGGTCCAGGTCGGCCGGGAAACTGGTGCGCTGCAGCGGCCTGCCCTGGCTTTCCGCGCCCAGCCGTACCTTGACCGCCTGGGCCGTGGCCATGCGCGCCGTGAGCTGTTCGAGGTTGAGGCTGTTGCCGCCCAGGTCGATCTCCAGCAGGGGCTGGCCCTGGGTCACGGCCTGGCCTTCGCGCACATGGACGGCGGTGACGATGCCGCCTTCCAGATGCTGCACGGTCTGCACGCGGTCGGAGGGGATGACCTGGCCGCTGGCCACCACCACGTTCTCCACGGGATAGAACAGGCCGGTGATCACCAGCGCGGTGACCGGGATGGCGAGCAGCCACTTGCCGCGCGCCAGGCCTGCCCAGCGCGATACGGGGGGCGTTGCGGGTGGCGTTGCGCCGGATGCATCCGCGCCGGCCCCGGCCGGCCCGGCCTCGAGCGGGCGGGATGGCTGGTGCGACTGGCGCAGCACCAGGGGCAGATCGTCGTAGCGGCCGGCTCTCATGAGGCAAGCTCCGGCGCGACGGCGGGCTGGTCGGGATGCGGGGCCTTGTCTGCGGGTGCGGGGGCCGCTGCGGGCACGGCGGCCTCGCGTGCCGTGCCGAACAGCTGGGGCAGCAGTTGCTGGGGCGAGCCATGGTCGATGCCGCCATCGCCGCGCACATGGTAGAGGTGCTGGGCCATGGAGGCCACGCGCAGCGAGTGCGTGACGACGATGACCGTGTGCTTGAGCGCAATCTGCCGCAGTGTCTGCAGCAGGGCGGTTTCGCTCTCGAAATCCAGGTCGTTGCTGGGCTCGTCCAGGATCAGCACGGAGGGGTTGCGCAGGAACAGCTGGGCCAGGGCCAGCTTGCGCAGCTCGCCCGCCGACAGGCCCGCGCCGCCTTCGCCCAGCACCGTCTGGTAGCCCTGGGGCAGGCGGCTGATGAAGCCATGCGCGCCCGAGATCTGGCAGGCGGTGACGATCTTGTGGTCGTCGGCATCGGGATTGACCATGCGCAGCCCGTCCACGATGGGGCCGCTGAACCAGTACACCTGCTGGGCCAGGCAGCCTATCCAGCGGCCCAGCTCGGCGCGCGGGAACTGGGCCATGTCGTATTCATCGATGAAGATGCGGCCCTGCGTGGGTTGGTAGAGCCCTGCCAGCAGCTTGGCCAGGGTGGACTTGCCGGCGCCGTTGCGCCCCACGATGGCGTGCAGCCCGCCGGGGCCGATCTCCAGCGAGGCCTGCTCCAGCGCCACATGGCCGCCCGGGTAATGGAAGCTGGCCTGGTCCAGGCGCAGCCGGCCCTGGGGACGCGGCAGGTCCACGGTCTCGGCCGTGATTTCGACGGGCTCCTCCAGCACGGACTGCAGGCGGCGTGCGGCCTCGTTGGCCTGGGCCAGCGAGCGCCAGTTGCTGGCCAGTTGCGAGATGGGGCCCAGCGCCTTGCCCGACAGCAGGTTCACGGCCATCAGGCTGCCGATGCTCATCCACTGCGCATTGATGGCAATGGCACCCACGGTGATCACCGCGATGGAGAACAGCGTCAGCAGCACGGTGCTGGCTTCGCGCGCGTTTTCCATCTCGCCGTTCTTGCCGAAGCTCTCGGCCAGCCAGCGGTCATAGCCGTTTTGCCAGTTCTGGCGCGCGGCGGCGTCGTAGCCCAGCACCTTCAGCGTGGCGCGGGCGTTGCAGACTTCGGCCGTGCCCCGGTCCAGCATGCGGGCCTGGGCGATTTCCTCCACGCGGCCGCTGCGCACCTCGTCGGCCCACCACCAGGCCAGCACGCCCATGATGAGCATGGCCACCAGGATCACCGGCAGCACGGGCCAGGCAATGATGCCGATGACCACCAGGGCCAGCAGGGCCATGGGCAGGTCCAGCAGCGAGGTCGCCAGGCCCCCGGACATGCCCGAGCGCATGGCGCTCACGTCGCGGAACAGCTGCAGCCACTGGCTGGAAGAGCGCTGCTCCAGCGCGGCCAGCGGGTGGCGCAGCATGGAATGCATCAGCGCCTGGGAGACATCGCGGTCGATCATGGCGCCGGCTTCGCGCAGGGCGCGGGCGCGCCGGCGGCGCAGCCACCATTCCAGGCCCAGGAAGCACAGCACGCCGGCCACCATGGCCGTGAGCGTGGCCGTGCCGCCGCGTGCAATGACGCGGTTGTAGACCTGCAGCAGGAAGATGGATGGCAACAGGCCCAGCACACTGATGGGCAGGGACAGCCACGCGGCACGGCGCAGCTGGTGAGCGGCCCGGTCGAAGGACTCGGCGATGGCAGTTGCAAAAGCCCCCACCGTCTCCGTTCCCGACGGCATCGCCGTGGCCTTGGCCAACTGGCGGGGAAGAAGGTATCGGATCATGTTCTGATGGGCTTAGTAAACGTCTTTACAAAATGTAAAGGCGCTCGTTTCCCAAATACTGTAGCGAGTTATATACAGTCCTCTATAAGTTTTATTCAATCAATAATGCATGTTCATTTGATTTTGATGTGGATCAAAGCGGATGGCGGGGCTGGACGCTATTAGGTGGGCCCCGTGTCCACTGAAACTGTCTCGTATGGCATCTGCGGCCAGGGCCAGATTGGTAGTGGCGCGGCCTGCCAACAAAACCGTGTCGCCTTTATGGGTTGTGCGAAGAAGTGAACAGATCAATTGATTGAGATCGTCATACCAATTGACGTGCAGAAGATCTGCCAGCGCCGCCGCCAGCTGCCGCAGCGGCTCGCCGTACAGCAGCACGCGCCGGGCCTGGGCCGCGCGCACCAGCGGCTCCAGCGCCAGCTGTGCAGTGTCCATGCTGACCTGGCCCGGCTGTATGCCGGCCAGCACGATCAGCCTGCGGCTGACATGGGGGGCGTGCTCCTGCAGCTGGGAAAAAGCAGCATGCATGGACAGTAAGTGGTTGCTCAGGCTGTGGTCCAGCAGGCAGATTCCACTGGGCAGCAGCTGCGGCTGGCCGGCGCCGATCAGCGGCCGCCAGTGCGCGAGCGAGGCCTGGACCTGTGCAGGCGCATAGCCCAGCGCATGCATGGCGGCCAGCGCGGCCTGAGCATTGCGGGCCATGTGGTGGCCATCCGATTGCAGGGAAATCCCGAGGCGCCGGTTGTCTATGCTTATTTGCAGATTTCCATTGTGAAACCCCATTTCACGGACCTGCGCATTGGAATGCGGACCGAAGGTGATGAGACGCATTCCCATGCGTTGGGCATTCTCAATAATGCACGGGTTTTCACCTATGTCTTGTTCGATCACCAATGCACTGCCTTTGTGCATATGCTGCATGGCTTCCACGACTTCCTGCAGCGCCTCGTATTTGCGGCAGGCGGACAGACCGGCCGGTCCGGACTGCTCGGAATCACCAGTACTTGGGATGTCATTAATTGAAAGATTAGTAATAACCAGAATGTCCGGATCAATCAGCGGCAGATCTCCACGCAGTGCCTGCAATGGCAGCTCCAGCAGGGCGCAGGGCGCTGCCTCGCTCCAGTTGATCATCTGCAGCGCCGTGCCCTGGGACAGCAGGGCGTCGCCCCGTGCATCGCCGCCGTCCTGCAGGCATTGGCGCAGCATGCCCAGGGTGGATGTCTTGCCCACGCAGCCGCTGACCGCGATCACGGGCGCCTGGATGCGGCGCCGGGCGGCCTGCGCCAGGCTGCGCAATCCTTCCTGTATGTCGGGCACATGCAGCACGGGCACGCCATGGTGCAGCAGGCCCTGCGGGCTGCTGCTGATCAGGGCCGAGGCCCGCAGCGTGGGCAGCGCGGCGGCCTGCACGCCCAGGGCCATGACGCGG
>NZ_JTKZ01000205.1:0-2653 GCF_000799035.1 Delftia sp. ZNC0008 | reverse complement strand
GGAGACAACAGTGGAAGTCATGGCGGCAGGACGGGTCTGGAAAGGCCTGTTTTAAGGGCTGGCGGGGCATTGTGCCGCAGCTTGCGGGTAATCCCGGGCGGTATTTTTACGCAATGCGTAGAAAAATTACGCAAAACAAGATTCCATGGATTCCACCCAGGCCTCACCGGAGACAAGCCCCATGCACAAGCGCCTTTTCCTCACCACACTGGCCGCAGGCCTGCTATCGGCCACCGCCCTGCCCGGCGCGCTGGCCCAGGACGGATTCCCCAGCAGGAACGTGCGCTGGATCGTTCCCTACGCGGCCGGCGGCGGCTCGGACTTCTTGGCCCGCACCATAGGCCAGGCCTGGGGCGGCCAGGTGCACCAGCCCATCGTGGTGGACAACCGCCCGGGCGGCAACACGGCCATAGGCGCCTCGGAAACCGCGCGTGCTGCCGCCGATGGCTACACCGTGCTGTCGGCCGACAACGGCACCCTGGTCTTCAATCCCGTGCTCTACAAGAGCCTCAGCTACAACCCCGCCAGGGACCTCGCGCCGGTCACGCTGATGGGCCGCTTCCCGATGATCCTGGTGGCCGGCCCCGGCATGGCAGCGGCCACGGCCAAAGACTTCCTGGCCCAGGCGCGCACCAGCAAGGACGGCGTGAACTACGCCTCGGCCGGCGCCGGCAGCCCGCACCACCTGGCCATGGAACTGCTCAGGGTGGAGGCCGGCCTGAAGCTGGTGCACGCGCCCTACAAGGGCGCGGCGCCGGCCCTGGGCGACGTGGCTGGCGGCCAGGTGCCCGTGATGATGGTGGACTTGGCCGCGGGCGCAGGCTTCATCAAGGGCGGCAAGGTCCGCCCGCTGGCCGTGGCCAACGCCACGCGCCTGCCCCAGTTGCCCGACGTGCCCACCTTCGCCGAGCTGGGCCTGCCCAAGGTGCAGGCCGCCGCCCTGGTGGGACTGGTGGCGCCCGCCAGGACGCCGGCCCCGGTCATCGCGGCCCTGCACCGGCAGGTCGTGGCCGCGATCAACGAGCCCGCCGTGCGCCAGAAGCTCGTGGATTTCGGCGTGGAGCCCGTGGGCAACACGCCCGAGCAGTTCGCCGCGCTGCTGGCCAGCGAAAGCACGCGCTGGCACCAGCTGATCCGCGACCAGAACATCACTTTGGATTGACCCTCCGCGCCTGCCTGCCTGCGAACAACCAGCCATGACTGCCTCCGCCGCCCCCGACACCGCCCCGTCCGCTTTTGCGCCAGCATTTGCGCCCGGCTCTGCGCCCGCCTCCGCGCGCTGCCCCTTCGACCACCGCCAGCCCAGCGGCCAGACCGGCCCCACGGGCTGCCCCGTCAGCGCAGGTGCCGCGGCCTTCGACCCGTTCAGCGACGGCTACCAGCAGGACCCGCCCGAATATGTGCGCTGGGCGCGCGAGCAGGAGCCGGTGTTCTACAGCCCGCAACTGGGCTACTGGGTGGTCACGCGCTTCGACGACATCAAGGCGGTGTTCCGCGACAACATCGCCTTCAGTCCCTCGATCGCGCTGGAGAAGATCACGCCCACGGGCGAGGAGGCCAATGCCGTGCTGGCCTCCTACGGCTTCGCGCTGAACCGCACCCTGGTCAACGAGGACGAGCCCGCCCACATGCCGCGCCGCCGCGCGCTGATGGACCCGTTCACGCCCGAGGAGCTGCGCCACCACGAGCCCATGGTGCGCGAGCTGGCGCGCGCCTATGTGGACCGCTTCATCGACGACGGCCGCGCCGACCTTGTGGACCAGATGCTGTGGGAGGTGCCGCTGACCGTGGCCCTGCACTTCCTCGGCGTGCCCGAGGAGGACATGGACCGGCTGCGCGAGTACTCCATCGCCCACACCGTCAACACCTGGGGCCGGCCCCGGCCCGAGCAGCAGGTGGCCGTAGCCCATGCGGTGGGCAACTTCTGGCAGCTGGCCGGCAAGGTGCTGGCCAAGATGCGCGAGAACCCCGATGCGCCGGGCTGGATGCAATACGGCATACGCAAGCAAAAGGAGCTTCCCGAGGTCGTCACCGACTCCTACCTGCACTCCATGATGATGGCCGGCATCGTGGCCGCGCACGAGACCACGGCCAATGCCACGGCCAACGCCGTCAAGCTGCTGCTGCAGCATCCCGGCGCCTGGAAGCAGATCTGCGAGAACCCCGCGCTGATCCCCAATGCCGTGGAGGAATGCCTGCGCCACAACGGCTCGGTGGCCGCCTGGCGGCGCCTGGCCACGCGCGACGTGGTGATCGGCGGCGTGGCCGTGCCGGCGGGCTCGAAGCTGCTCATCGTGACCTCGTCGGCCAACCACGACGAGCGGCATTTCGCCGATGCCGACTTCTTCGACATCCACCGCGACAACGCCGGCGACCACCTGACTTTCGGCTATGGCTCGCACCAGTGCATGGGCAAGAACCTGGCGCGCATGGAGATGCAGATCTTCCTGGAGGAGTTCACGCGCCGCCTTCCCCACATGCGGCTGGCCGAGCAGCGGTTCACCTACGTGCCCAACACCTCGTTCCGGGGCCCCGAGCACCTGTGGGTGGAGTGGGACCCGGCCCTCAACCCCGAGCGCGCCCGTCCCGCCCTGCTGCAGGCGCGCCAGCCCGTGCGCATCGGCGAAGCCCTGCAGGGCGGCGCCAGACGCGG
>NZ_JTKZ01000540.1:0-9188 GCF_000799035.1 Delftia sp. ZNC0008 | reverse complement strand
CCGCGGATGTCTTGCGCGCGCGCAGCCGCTTGATGCGCTGGCGCTTGAGCCGTTGCGGGCCGAAGAAATAGTAGATGGCCAGCCCGCCCACGGGAATCGCCGCCATGGACAGCAGCCAGCTCAGTGTGGCCACGGGTGCGCTGCGCTGCAAAAGGATCCACACCGCGACGATCACCACATAGACCGACCAGGTCACCGACAGCAGCAGCAGCGCATTCTCATGGGTCAGGTACTGACGAAGCCACTCCACAAAGACTCCTTCGGGCGGATCAAAGAAAAAGCCGGCAGCCCGGAGGGCTGTCGGCTTGCGCGATGGGCATCAGGGGATGCACATCAGTCGGCGGTGGCCTCTTTGGGCTCGGCCGGCTCGGAAGCCGGGTCCTGCCTGGGCTGGGGCGTGATGTCGAGCTTGACTTCGCCCTTGTCGGCATCGTCGGCGTCGGCCACCCAGTCCACTTCCAGGCGGCCACCGTCGACCAGCTGCCCGAACAGCAGCTCGTCGGCCAGCGAGCGCCGGATGGTGTCCTGGATCAGGCGCTGCATGGGACGGGCGCCCATGAGCGGATCGAAGCCCTTCCTGGCCAGGTGCTTGCGCAGCGCGTCGGTAAAGGTGACCTCCACGCGCTTTTCGGCCAGTTGCTGCTCCAGTTGCAGCAGGAACTTGTCGACCACGCGCAGGATGACCTGCTCGTCCAGCGGCTTGAAGCTGACGATGGCGTCCAGACGGTTGCGGAACTCCGGCGTGAACAGGCGCTTGATGTCGCCCATTTCGTCGCCGGCCTGGCGCGGGTTGGTGAAACCGATCGAGGCCTTGTTGATGGTCTCTGCACCCGCGTTCGTGGTCATGATGAGGATCACGTTGCGGAAGTCGGCCTTGCGCCCGTTGTTGTCCGTCAGCGTGCCGTGGTCCATGACCTGCAGCAGCACGTTGAAGATGTCTGGATGCGCCTTCTCGATTTCGTCGAGCAGCAGCACCGAATGCGGCTTCTTGGTCACGGCCTCGGTCAGCAGGCCGCCCTGGTCAAAGCCCACATAGCCCGGAGGCGCGCCGATCAGGCGGCTGACGGCATGGCGCTCCATGTACTCCGACATGTCGAAGCGGATCAGGTCCACGCCCAAAATGTAGGCCAGCTGCTTGGCCGCTTCCGTCTTGCCCACGCCGGTGGGGCCCGAGAACAGGAAGGAGCCGATCGGCTTGTCCGGCTTGCCCAGGCCCGAGCGCGCCATCTTGACCGAGGAGGCCAGCGCTTCCAGCGCCTTGTCCTGGCCGAAGACCACGCTCTTGAGGTCGCGCTCCAGCGTCTGCAGCTTGCTGCGGTCGTCGTTGGACACGTTGGCAGGCGGAATGCGCGCGATCTTGGCCACGATGGCCTCGATCTCGGCCTTGTCGATGGTCTGCTTGCGCTGCTCCACCGGAATGATGCGCTGCGCGGCGCCGGCCTCGTCGATCACGTCGATGGCCTTGTCGGGCAGGTGGCGGTCATTGATGTACTTGGCCGACAGCTCGGCCGCAGCCTGCAGGGCGGCAGCGGCGTACTGCACGCTGTGGTGTTCCTCGAAGCGCGACTTCAGGCCCTTGAGGATGTCCACGGTCTCGGCCACCGTGGGCTCGACCACATCCACCTTCTGGAAGCGCCGCGACAGGGCCGCGTCCTTCTCGAAGATGCCGCGGTACTCGGTGAACGTGGTGGCGCCAATGCACTTGAGCTGGCCGCTGGACAGCGCCGGCTTGAGCAGGTTGGACGCGTCCAGCGTGCCGCCCGAAGCGGCGCCCGCGCCGATCAGCGTGTGGATTTCGTCGATGAACAGGATGGCGTTGGGCTTGTCCTTCAGCGACTTGAGCACGCCCTTGAGGCGCTGCTCGAAATCGCCACGGTACTTGGTGCCTGCCAGCAGCGCGCCCATGTCCAGCGAATAGACCACGGCCTCGGTCAGCACCTCGGGCACCTTGCCTTCGGTGATGCGCCAGGCCAGGCCTTCGGCGATCGCCGTCTTGCCCACGCCGGCCTCGCCGACCAGCAGCGGGTTGTTCTTGCGGCGGCGGCACAGGATCTGGATGGTGCGCTCGACCTCGTAGTCGCGCCCGATCAGCGGATCGATCTTGCCGTCCTTGGCCGCCTGGTTGAGGTTCAGCGTGAACTGCTCCAGGGGCGAGGCCTTTTCGTTGCGCTCGCCACCGGCACCCTCTTCGGATTCCGCAGGGTTCTCCGCCTTCGCAGGCTCGGGCGGCTCGCCCTTCTTGATGCCGTGGGCGATGAAATTGACCACGTCCAGGCGCGTCACGCCCTGCTGGTGCAGGTAGTAGACGGCATGCGAGTCCTTTTCACCGAAGATGGCGACGAGCACGTTGGCGCCCGTGACTTCCTTCTTGCCGTTGCCGGTCGATTGCACATGCATGATGGCGCGCTGAATCACACGCTGGAAACCCAGCGTGGGCTGCGTGTCCACTTCGTCGGTGCCCGCGACCTGGGGCGTGTTGTCCTTGATGAAGTTGGACAGGGCCGAGCGCAGGTCATCGATGTTGGCTGAGCAGGCGCGCAGCACTTCCGCTGCACTGGGGTTGTCCAGCAGGGCCAGCAGCAGGTGTTCCACGGTGATGAACTCGTGGCGCTGCTGGCGTGCTTCGACAAAGGCCATGTGCAAGCTGACTTCCAGTTCCTGGGCGATCATTGATGACTCCTTTTCGCTTGCTGGGGATTATTGACTGCAACCATAAATCAGGGCGGCCCGGGTTTATTCAACAGGCTCGAACATGGCCTGCAACGGATGGCCCGCTTTCTGGGCGGCCTGCAGCACCTGCTCGACCTTGGTGGCCGCCACATCGCGCGAGTACACGCCGCAGACGCCGCGGCCGTCGAGATGGATCTTGAGCATGATCTGGGTGGCCGTTTCGCGGTCCTTGCCGAAGAGTTCCTGCAGGACGATGATGACGAATTCCATGGGCGTGAAGTCATCGTTGAGCATCACGACCTGGTACATCTGCGGCGGCTGCACGCGCTGGCGCCGCCGCTCCAGCACCACGGCGCCGTCGTCATCGGACACGGGCCGCACTGTGGGAATGGCAGGAGGGGTCGAAGGGGGTTGGGTTGCCATGAAAATCATTCTAGCCATCGGAGCCACTGTTTTCCGGAAGGGATATGCGAGGCGTGCCTGAAGAATTCAAGCGCGGCGCCTGCCCAGGCTGGCCAGCACGCACCAAAGCAGTGCCTGCTTGCCGCCACCGGACGCTGCGCCACCTTGCGCGTCATTCGTAGACCACCTTGACCTGGGCGCTGCCCGCCTGGGCATACCAGGCGGCCAGGGCCGCGTCGCTGGGATAGAAGCGGCTGCCGTCGCCCAGGGCCAGCTCGCAGCTGGCCGAGCCGCGCTCGTCCTCGCAGACCAGTCCCAGGCGCACCTTCATGCCGCGCTGCAGCTCGCCATGCTCGCCCTGCTCCACCACGGCGGGGAACTGGCGCAGCAGGCCGACCACGTCGGGCATCTTCTCGCCCACGCTGACCTGCAGGTAGCGCGCGAAACGGCAGCGCGCATCGGCCAGGTTGAACAGCTGCTGAGCCTTCATGCGCAGGCCACCGCTGAAGTGGTCCAGTTGCAGGCGCCCGGTGATGACGACGAATTCGTCGTCCTTGAGCAGATCGCGATAGGTATTGAGCGTGTTCTCGTCCACCGAGGCCTCGATCACGCCCGAGCCGTCATCGATCTTGAACAGGCCCAGCCGCCCGCGCTGGCCGTTGATGGCGCGGAAGTCGCTGATGATGCCGGCCAGGGTCTGGGGCTCGCGGCTGTCGCGCAGCTCGGCCAGCGGCGTGCGCACGAAGCGGCGCACCTCCTTTTCGACCTCGTCGAACAGATGGCCCGACAGGTAAAAGCCCACGGCGGTCTTTTCCTGGGTCAGCCTCTCCTTCACGCCCCAGGGCAACGCATCGGCCAGGGGCGGCTCCTGGGTGCTGGAGCCCACGGCGTCCTCGCCCATCATGTCGAACAGCCCGCCCTGGTTGGCATTGGCCAGCGTCTTGTTGGCGAACTCGAAGGCATGGTCGATGGAGGCCACCAGGGCCGCGCGGTTCAGTTCGATGGCATCGAAGGCACCGCCCTTGATCAGGGCTTCCAGCGTGCGCTTGTTCAGGCGCGTGCGGTCCACGCGCACGCAGAAGTCGGCCAGGCTCTTGAACGGCCCCTTGTCGGCGCCGCGCGGGCCCACGCCACGGCCTTCACGGGCCGCGATGATGGCCTCGATGGCCTGCTGGCCCGTGCCCTTGATGGCACCCAGGCCATAGCGTATGACCTTGTCGGTGACGGGCTCGAAACGGTACATGCCGCGGTTGACATCCGGCGGCTCGAAGCTGATGCCCATCTTGAGCGCGTCTTCGTACAGCACCTTGAGCTTGTCGGTGTTGTCCATTTCCACGGTCATGTTCCCGCAGTAGAACTCGGCCGTGTAGTGCACCTTCAGCCAGGCCGTGTGATAGGCCAGCAGCGAGTAGGCGGCGGCGTGCGACTTGTTGAAGCCGTAGCCCGCGAACTTCTCCATCAGGTCGAAGACCTCGTCGGCCTTTTCCTCGCTGATGCCCTGCTTGGCCGCGCCCTCGCGGAAGATCCCGCGGTGCATGACCATTTCCTCGACCTTCTTCTTGCCCATGGCACGGCGCAAGAGGTCGGCGCCGCCCAGCGAGTAGCCGCCCAGCACCTGGGCCGTCTGCATCACCTGCTCCTGGTAGACCATGATCCCGTAGGTTTCGGCCAGCACCTTTTCGACCAGCGGATGCGGATACTCCACCACTTCCTTGCCGTGCTTGCGCGCCACGAAGCTGGGAATCAGGTCCATGGGTCCCGGGCGGTACAGGGCGTTCAGGGCGATCAGATCTTCCAGCCGGCTGGGCTTGGCGTCGCGCAGCATGCCCTGCATGCCGCGCGATTCAAACTGGAACACGGCCTCGGTCTTGCCCTCGGAAAACAGCTGGTAGGTGCGCGCATCGTCCAGCGGGATGTTCTCGAATGCGAAGTTCTCCTGGCCCTTGTGGCGCTTGATGATGAACTCGCGCGCGATCTCCAGGATGGTCAGCGTGGCCAGGCCCAGAAAGTCGAACTTCACCAGGCCCACGGCCTCCACATCGTCCTTGTCGTACATGGCCACGGCCGAGTCGCTGCCCGGCTGCTGGTACAGCGGGCAGAAATCGGCCAGCTTGCCCGGGGCAATCACCACGCCGCCCGCGTGCATGCCAATGTTGCGTGTCATGCCTTCGAGCTTCTGGGCCATTTCAATCAGTGTCTTGACGTCTTCTTCTTTGTCGATGCGCTCGGCCAGCATGGGCTCGGCCTCGATGGCGTAGGTGTACTTGTCGCCCTCCTTCTTGGGATTGGGCGGGTACTTGAGCGTGACGTGCAGGCCAGGCTTGTTGGGAATGAGCTTGGAGATGCCATCGCAGAAGGTGTAGCTCATGTCCAGCACGCGGCCCACGTCGCGGATGGCCGCGCGCGCGGCCATGGTGCCGAAGGTGGCGATCTGGCTGACGGCGTCGCGGCCATACAGCTGCTTCACGTAGTCGATGACGCGGTCGCGGTTGGCCTGGCAGAAGTCCACGTCGAAGTCGGGCATGGACACACGCTCGGGATTGAGGAAACGCTCGAACAGCAGGTTGTATTCCAGCGGGTCCAGGTCCGTGATCTTGAGCACGTAGGCCACCAGCGAGCCGGCGCCCGATCCGCGGCCCGGACCCACGGGACAGCCGTTGAGCTTGGCCCACTTGATGAAGTCACCCACGATGAGGAAGTAGCCCGGAAAGCCCATCTTGAGGATGGTGCCGATCTCGAACTCCAGTCGCTCGACATAGCGCTCGCGCTGGGCCTCGCGCTTGGCGGGGTCGGGATAGAGATGGATCAGGCGTTCCTCCAGTCCCGCAAAGGACTCCTGGCGGAAGAACTCGTCCATGGTCATGCCTTCGGGCACGGGGAAGTTGGGCAGCTGCGGCTTGCCCAGCACCAGCGTCAGGCTGCAGCGACGCGCAATTTCCACGGTGTTGGCGATGGCGCTGGGAATGTCGGCAAACAGCGCCTGCATCTGCGCGACGGTCTTGAAATGCTGGTCGCGCGTGAAGCGGCGCACACGCTTGGGGTTGGCCAGGATCTCGCCCTCGGCGATGCACACGCGCGCCTCGTGCGCTTCGTAGTCGTCGGGGCCGAAGAACTGTATGGGGTGCGTGGCGACCACGGGCAGGTTCAGGCGATCGGCCAGTTGCACGGCGGCCAGCACATGGGCTTCGTCGTCAGGCCGGCCTGCGCGCTGCAGCTCGATGAAGAAGCGGTGCGGGAACATGCTCGCCAGCCGCTGGGCGACGGCTGCTGCGCCGGCCTCGTCACCGCGCATCAGTGCCTGGCCCACCGGGCCGGCCTGGGCGCCGGCCAGCACGATCAGGCCTTCGCCCAGCTCCTGCAGCCAGGCCCATGTGTGCACGGCCTGGCCCTTGACCACATTGCGGGTCCAGCCCCGGGCCAGCAGCTCGGACAGGTTGTGGTAGCCCAGCGGGCTTTGCACCAGCACGATGATGCGCGAGATCGCGGCGCCGTTTTCGCCCTCGATCTGGATTTCCGCGCCCAGCACGGGCTTGACGCCCTTGGCCCGGCCTTCGCGATAGAACTTGACGCCGCCAAACAGGTTGTTGAAGTCTGTGACGGCCAGTGCGACCTGCCCATCCTCGGCGGCGGCCTTGACGATGGCGTTGATGCGGTTGGTTCCGTCCACGACGGAAAATTCGGTGTGCAGGCGCAAATGGACAAACATATGGGCGCCATTGTAGAAAGCTCCGCAATGCCGGGACCCGTTCGCGGCCATGCCTTTGCCGCCGCCCCCGCCTGCGGGGCGGGCATCGCAGGCCGTTACAATGCCTCGGCCCGGTTGCGGGAAAATCAGGCTTCATGCGGCCCCTCAGCGCGGCCCGCGTCCCTGCCCGCCAACCCTCTCACCGCCCTTCGATTGCCCGAGAAACGTCCACCATGCAGCGTATTCCCCTGTCCATCGTTCCCGCCGTGCTGGTCGCAGGCGTCCTGACAGCCTGCTCCAGTACGCAACAAGACCCTACTGCCAAGTGGACCCCGGACCGCATCTATACCGAGGCGCGCGACGAAGCCGCGTCCGGTGCGTTCGACAAGGCCGTTCCGCTGTTCGAGAAGCTCGAAGGCCGTGCCGCCGGCACGCCCCTGGCCCAGCAGGCCCAGCTCGACAAGGCCTATGCCCAGTACAAGAGCGGCGACAAGGTCCAGGCCACGGCCACGCTGGACCGCTTCCTGAAGCTGCACCCGGCCAGCCCCGCCACCGACTACGCCCTGTACCTCAAGGGCCTGGTCAACTTCAATGACAACCTGGGCATGTTCTCCTGGCTGTCGCGCCAGGATCTGTCCGAGCGCGACCAGAAGGCCGCCAAGGACTCCTTCGAGTCATTCCGCGAGCTGGTGACGCGCTTCCCCGAGTCGCGCTACGCCGAAGACTCGCGGCTGCGCATGCAGTACATCGTCAACTCGCTGGCGCAGTACGAAGTCCATGTGGCCCGCTACTACTACGGACGCGGCGCCTACGTGGCCGCCATCGCACGTGCGCAGACCGCCGTCAAGGACTACCAGGGCGTGCCCGCCGTGCGCGAGGCCATGCAGATCCTGGTGAACTCATACGATGCACTGGGCATGACCCAGCTGCGTGACGATGCGCAGCGCGTGCTGACCGCCTCGTACGGCCAGGACTCCGATAAGGACGTCACGGCAAAGCAGAAGTCGTGGTGGAAACTGTGGTGACCTGCGGCGCAGGCTGCGCCAGCGCCTGCAGGGCCTGAACAAAGGCCGCCTCGTCCTCCAGAGTCCGCATGGGCGGCAGCGCAGCGCGCAGCCGCCGCCCATAACCCTTGGCGGTCAATCTGGGATCGCAGACCACAAGCACGCCGCGATCCGTCTCGCGCCGGATCAGGCGCCCGGCGCCCTGCTTGAGCGCCATCGCGGCCTCGGGCAGCATGTAGTCGGCAAAGGCCTGCCGGCCCACGGATTCCAGACTGCGCGACCGTGCCTCGACCAGCGGATCGTCGGGCGGCGGAAACGGCAGCTTGTCGATGACCACCAGCTGCAGCGCATCGCCAGGCAAATCCACCCCTTCCCAGAAAGTGGCCGATGCCACGAGAATGCAGCCGCGCCCCGCGCTGGCGCCCTTGCCTTCGCCCGCTGCAACAAAGCGCTCGATCAAGGTCAGCTTGGGCGCCTGCCCCTGGACCAGCACATCAAGTTCACCGAACAGCCCCAGCGACTGCTGCAGCGTGTCGCCTATGGCGTGCAGGGCACGCAGCGTGGTGGTCAGCACCAGGGTGCGGCCGCCCAGGCGCTGGGCCGCATCCAGCGCCAGGCGTGCCACCTCGGCGCTGTGGGCCGGGCTTCCTGCCTCGGCAAAAGGCCGCGGCACATAAAGCGCCGCCTGCCGCGCATAGTCGAAGGGGCTGTCCACGCGCAGCACCTGGGCCTCTCGCAGTCCGCAGGGCTCGGTGAACCAGCTCAGCCGCTCGTCGTCGCCCAGCGTGGCAGAGGTGAAGATCCAGGCGGTGCCCGCTGGCGGCTCGTACGGGGCGGTGGGTGCGTTTTCCTGCGGCTCGGCGTCTTGCCCGCTTCCTTCCTGATGCTCTTGCTCTTGCTCTTGCTCTTGCGTCGGACCCAGCAGCCGCGTGCGCATGATGTGTGCAATGGTCAGCGGAGACTCCAGCATGCGCATCTGCTGGCTGCCCAATTCCAGCCAGCGCACCGTGTCTTGCACGGCCGCCGCCGCGAAGGTGGCCAGGCGCCGCAGCAGTTCGCTGCCGCGCTCGAGCAGCCTGCGCAGTTCGGGATCGCTGACCTGCAATTGCACCAGCGGCTCCACCAGCGCCCGCAGGCTGCGCCCCAGCGTGACCAGGGCCGTGCGCCAGCTCTGGGCGTCCAGTCCCTGCGGCGTCACGCCCTGCCAGGACAGACGTCCGCCCACAGGGGGCTTGCCTGCGGCCAGGCGCAGCTCGCGCAGTGCCTGCTCCACACGCGCCGAGAGCATCATCCAGTCGGCCATGCCGCGTGCCAGTTC
Organism: Delftia sp. ZNC0008; assembly: GCF_000799035.1. Lineage (NCBI taxonomy): Bacteria > Pseudomonadati > Pseudomonadota > Betaproteobacteria > Burkholderiales > Comamonadaceae > Delftia > Delftia sp. ZNC0008. The sequence goes on along the minus strand of NZ_JTKZ01000540.1, from coordinate 109 downwards.
CTGGCCGGCGCGCAGCACATCGCGGGCATAGCCCGTCAATTGCTGGCCCGACAGGCTCAGGCCAGCGAACTGCACGCCGGTGTCGTTGAGCTGGTGGGCCTCGACGCGG
>NZ_JTKZ01000298.1:0-6962 GCF_000799035.1 Delftia sp. ZNC0008 | reverse complement strand
CCACTGATTGGCCACGGACTCGGCCAGCGGGCCATGGGGCTCGCCGCGCGGCGGCACCCAGCCGGCACTGCGTTCCTGCGTGGCGCCGCACTCGGCAAACGGGCTCTTGCCCAGGGCTTCTTCAAGCTGCTGCAAATCGCCCTGCCAGCTCTCGGCAATGCGATAGACGATCATGTTTTTGAACATAGCGAACCTTTGCTCGGACGGACTGCGGCTGCGCCGCAGCAGGGGTGTGCAACACCGGGCTGCGCCGCCTCCATCCAGAGGGAGAAAACAGAAAAAACAGCAGGGGCGCCATGCCTTGGCGCCCCGCCCGGTCATTGTGCATGCCTGGCGCCAGACAGCGCTGCACAAGCTTGTCAATTCTTTACAAGCCCTGCGCAAAACCACACGGCCCCGATACATCGGACGACCACACTTCAACCATCCGCTGCACAGGGCCCGCCAAGTGCCTTGACGGCGGCCTTCAGTCACCCTCTCCAGAAAGGATTTTGGAATGACCACCACCTTCCGCCGCACCCTCGCCAGCGCCGCAGCTGCCACCGCCTTGCTGGCCTCGTTCGCCCTGCCCTCGTACGCCCAGACCGCCGCGCCGGCAGCACCGGCTGCAGCCACCACGCCCAAGCCCGAACGTCCCATGCACAAGCCCGGCGAGCGCCGCGAACACATGCAGCAGCGCATCGCCAAGCTCAAGGCCGACCTCAAGCTCACGCCGCCCCAGGAGACCGCATGGAACACCTATGCGGCCACCTTCAAGCCCGGCGAGCGTCCCCAGCGCATGGAGCGCGAGGACTTCGCCAAGCTGACCACGCCCCAGCGCATCGACAAGATGCGTGAAATGCGCGCCCAGCGCGCGGCCGATGCCGATCGCCGCGGCGAAGCCACCAAGGCCTTCTACGCCCAGCTGGATGCCAGCCAGCAAAAGACCTTCGATGCCGCCACGCTACACAAGGGCCACCCCGGCCACCACGGCATGAACCACGGCCCGCGCCATGACCACAAGAGCGGCCAGGCCCGCCCTGCCCCTGCACCCGCCCAGTAAGCAGCCACCTGGCCTGCCCGCCACCAGCGGGCAGCCGGATTGCTTGCGCCAGCCCTTGCACGGACGCCTTGTCGGGCGACCGACAGTGCAAGGGCTTTTTTGCTGACGCCCCGGTCTTCACCAGCCTCCCTAGAGTGCTACAGGCACAGCAACGTGTGCCGCTCCCGGAGAAGATCATGGCCCTCAAAATCATTCAAACGACGCCATCCAGCTACCAGCGCCTCGCCAAGGCACGCATCCATCCGCCAGCACGCCTGGCAGCGACCGTGATGCTGGCCTGCGCAGGCGCTGTCCTGCCGATGGCGACCCAGGCGCAATCCTTGGCGCCGGAATCCACCCCTTCCCTGTACCTGCAATATGGCGCGGCCGAGCGCAGCGCCGACAGCTGGACCCTGGGCGTTACCGTGCCTTGGCGCAACTGGCGCCATGCGCTGTGGGGCGGCCAGCTCAGCGGCTACTGGGATATCTGGGGCGCGCGATGGTCAGCCCCCCTGGAAGGCAGCCACCGCAGCACCTGGGTGGTGGGCATCAATCCCACGCTGCGCTGGCGTGGCAGCAACGGACAGTCGCCCTGGTTTGCAGAAACCGGCGTGGGTCTGAGCTGGGCACTGAACCGGCGCTACGTCACGGACGAGAAGGAATTCCCGACCCGCTACAACTTCGCCACCCATATCGGCGTGGGCTACCTGTTTGGCAACCAAGGCCAGCATGAACTGGTGCTGAGGCTGGAGCACCATTCCAACGCTGGCATCAAGAAGCCCAACCCCGGCGAAAACTTCCTGCAGCTGCGCTACGCCCACCATTTCTGACCATCGCTGCAGCCCAGCCCCGACCACCCGCGAGGTGGTCTTTTTTTTGCCCGCTGCAGGCCTGTGGAAAAACCTGGGTGTAAAAACCTTGTAAATCCATGCTTATCCACATGATGGATGCATCGCGGAAAGTTGTTCCCAAAACGGGTGCAGCTGCAAGGCAGCATCCACCACAGGGTTTGCATACTCATAACTTATTGATTTTCCATGTGAAAAATCAGTTATCAACAATTAAGCGCTTCACTTACTACTACTACTAACTAAAAAATAGAAGAAATAGGAATAACAGCCGAGCTCGGTTTTTCACAGCACGAACGCCGATCTGGATAAAAAAAGCAGCCCCCTTGCCCAGGAAAAGCTGCTTGTCAACAGATCACAGCATGGTCAGACCCTGTGTTCATCCATGCATCACAGGTCTGCCTTCTGACTGGTAAACGCTTAAATTTCTTTTAAATCAATAACTTACGAGAAAACATCACAAAAAAAGCCTGTCATGTAAAACTGTGGATAGAAGATGATCAACTTTCAAGTTATCCACAGAAAAATCCGTGACATGCAATCTATCCCCGTTGGCAAGACACCGGGAACAGGGCGTTGACCACATGTTTTTCAGTACGCTAGATCCTTGTTTTTTTTAAGGTAATGGCAGTTATCCACAGAGATATCATGAATCTACTACTACGACTATTCTTTATAAGAAGATCAAAGAACAACCAAAGGCGAAGTCACGCCGGGAAGCCAAGGCAGCCAGGTTTGCCAAAAAAAACAGACGCGTGAGCTTGGCTGGAGCCAGGCATGTGCAAAGAAGGACTGCGCTCCAGCGAAATTGGCGCGCCTGTCTGCAAAAATCCGCAAGGCTCCTGGGCGATGGCCTTGCTCATGAAGACAAGACGTCACCCGTCACCCGGTTGGCATGCAGGTGAACGACGGCCTTTTTCACGCCTGGCTGTGAACAACCAGGGAAAACTTCGAGGAAACGGCGTCTCTCGCACGGGCACATGCGGACACGCCAGAGGCCGCCGTTGCTCATTCAAAAAAATTCAATCCTTGATCTGGGCCCTGCCAGCGGCCTGTGCATCCGAATCAGGAGCAGCTGATCCAGCACTGGCAAGGGCAATCACGAAAAGTGATGGCTGCAGCACTGCAGGGAGAAAGGATGGGAATCAGGCCGTCTCTCCAACGGCCCGCAGACAGCGCAAACACCAGGCAGATGCCAGGACCCCTGCAGGGGCGCCAAAGCGCTTCCTGGGGCCGCCTGATGGCCTGTGGGCCGAGATCTACGGGGGTGGTCGGCAGGTGTGGCCTGCGAGGTCGCGCAGGTCCTTTGAACCTGTTGCCGGGCGCCGCATGCATGAACGGATCCCGTGGAGTGAAGTTGCCCACAGGCTGTGTGCAAATGGCCTGTGGGCAATCGGGAGGATGGTTTTCAGGAAAATTGCCTGAAATCAAGGGCTTGTGTGGATGGGGGAAGGTGAAGGAAACGGAGAGGGGCTGGTTTCCCCGTTCTTTCCACAGCTTTCGTCTCAGCGTGCCGGGCGGCGCTGCAGGGCAAAGGGCGGCAGGCCCTTGAGCAGCTGCTGGCCATAGCTGGTGTTCACCAGGCGCCGGTCATAGCAGTAGACATGGGCCTGGTCTTCCTCGGTGCGGATGGCGCGGCCCACCCACTGGGCCAGCCGTATCGCCGTGGCCGGCACCACGAGTTCGTTGAAGGGGTTGCGGCCGCTGCTGCGCAGCCATTCGGCGCGGGCCTCGCCCACGGGGTCGTCGGGCGGGGCAAAGGGCAGCTTGGTGATGAACAGGGACTCGCACAGTGCGCCGGGCAGGTCCAGTCCCTCCCCGAAGGACTGCATGCCGAAGATGATGGAGGGCTCGCCCATCTCCACGGCATCGCGGTGGCGTGCCAGCAGCAGGGCGCGGGGCATGGCCGTCTGCACCAGCACCTGCGAGCGCATGGCCGTGGACAGCGCATCCACCGCCAGGCGCATCTGCTCGCGCGAGGTGAACAGCACCAGGGCGCCGGCCTGCACACGGGACAGGTCGCCCAGCAGCGCGCCCACCATCTCCTGGGTGAAGCGGGCGGCTTCCTTCGGATCGGCCACGGTTTCGCGCGCCACCAGCGTGCCCTGTCGCGCGTAGTCGAAGGGGCTGGGCACTTCCAGCGTGGTCACGGCCGCATCGTCGTGCAGGCCGGCCTCGCGCAGGAAGAAGTCGAATTGTCCACAGCTGGTCAAGGTGGCCGACGTGAGCACCGCGCCGCGCACCTGGGACCACAGGTGATGGCGCAGCGTGGCGCCGGGCAGGATGGGGCTGGCATGGGCCTTGACCACGATGTACTCGCCATCTGTCTCCAACGTGAACCATTTGGCATTGGGTACGCGGCTACTGTCGTCATCCTGCGCCGGCTGCTGCATCAGCAACTGGGCCGTGTCATAGACGGATTCCAGGCGGGGTGCCAGTGCGCCAACCTGTGCATAAGCTGTAGACAGCCTGCGTGCTTCCTCTGGATTGTCCTTGATGGCGGCGCGCAGCGCCTTGGAGATGGCGCGCAGCGCGTCCAGAAAGCTGTTGGCATGGTGGGCCGCCCTGCCCAGCGGCTCCAGCAGGGGCTCGGGCAGCATGCCGCGCGGCACGCGCACCCGGGCCGGCCCCCAGCTGTCCTTTTGTGACTTGAGCGTATCTCCGTACAGCTCCATCACCAGGCGCGCCAGTTCCTGCAGCTGCTGGCGCAGCTGGCTTGCATGGCTGGGCAGGTCGGCCAGTTCCTCCACTTCGACCAGGGTATTCACGCGCAGGGCGCGGCTGGTCAGCTTGTCTATCCAGCCCAGGCGGCTCAGGTCCATCTCGCCGGCGAACTGGCCCAGCGCCGTGGCGGGCAGATGGTGGGCTTCGTCCAGCACCAGAAGGCAGTTGTCCAGCTCGGGCAGCAGCCGCGCGCCCAGGGAGGACAGCAGCAGATCGTGGTTGGCCACGATGACCTGGGCGGCCACCAGGTCCTTGCGGCGCTCGTAGTAGACGCAGTTGCTGAAGGCCGGGCAGTGCTTGCCCGTGCAGGACGAGGATTCGGCCGCCACGGGGCTCCAGGCCTCGGCCTCGGGCGGGGGTTCCAGCGAGTCGCGGTCGCCGTCCCAGGCCTGGCTGGCCAGCGCGTTGGCCATGCTTTTGTAGAACTGCATGCGCGCCTCCAGCTCCAGGGCCGGGCGTGCCACGCGGCTTTGGGCCTGGGCCTTTTCCTCGGCGAACAGATCGTCCAGATCCTCGTCCTGGGCCTCGCCGGTGCTGGCCAGCCGCTCCAGCTTCAGTTTGCAGACAAAGCGGCCCCGGCCCTTGGCCAGCGCGAACTTGAAAGGCTGCTCCAGCTGCTGGGCCAGCGCGGGCAGATCCTTGTTCACCAGCTGTTCCTGCAGCGCCACGGTGGCCGTGGAAATCAGCACCCGGGTGCCGCGCGCCAGCGCCATCGAAATGGCGGGAATGCTGTACGCCAGCGATTTGCCCACCCCCGTTCCGGCCTGCACCACGGCAATGGACCGGGTGGGCTCCGGCGCGCCCTCATCGATTTTTCCCAGCTGGGCCTGGCTCAAGGTCTGCGCGACCTGGGCTGCCATTTTTCGCTGCCCCTCACGATTTCGGAACCCCGGGATGGCTCCGACCACGTCATCGAAGGATTTCAGGGCTTGGTCAGCCCATTTTTTTTCATGCATTTCGGCGTATTTCGACCAGATGGATCACTTTGGTCCGTCTGTTTATAAGGATTCGTACAGTGATATGTATTAAATAAGATGCGAAATCTTATGGAATACAGCGCACAAAGCGCGTTTTTCGTATGCCGTACAGCCTACAAGCTGCACGTCATATGGATCACTGCACCCGCCAATCGCATGTGCGTACAGGTGGGTATCGGTGGCCGGGATGGACATCTGTCCACCGGCTGTTCCTGGATTGTTCCCATGGCCGTTGATGGCTGTGCGCGTGGCTGCATCCACAGTCTTGCCCACAGCTGCCAGGGTGTGCGGCCTGTGGTCAATCTTGTGTGCATGCTGTTGGCATGCCTGTGGATTGATGGAGTGATTGTCGCGATTCATCGTTGATTTGCAACGAATTTTTCGCGGATTCAGGTTTGCTGCAATTTGCAGAAGGTGATGGAAGTTGTCACCACTGTGGAAAACAGGGCCTGTGCAGATCTCTGGCTTTGCAGGGTGCATTTTTCCCCGGGATATCCACAGGTCTGCCGCCGCTGCGGCCTGGCCTGGGTCCCACGCCAGGCGGCAGGTCCGGGGCCGCGCAGGCTGTGCGCCGCGGACCGCGCCGGATCTCGCAAAAGTCCGGCAAAGGCACAGACCATCCCCGCCGGGAACAGGTCCCGGGGGCGAGCCCAGGGCATGCGAGTGCCTTACCAAACGGTAATGAAGGCTTCACGCACGCCGGAAGATGCGTTTTCTAGCATCTGTTTCATCTCAGGAGACAAGGGTCGGCTCGCTGCAGTCCCTGCGCTCCAGGCATGGATTGAAGGGGCAAGAATGATCAAGACACTTGCGGGCCTGCCCACGGCAGCCCGGTTTCCGGCGGCCTCGGCATGCGCCGTCATCGCCGTGGCCTGCCTTGTGGCGGGCTGCGATGCATCCAAGGCATCGGCACAGAACGAGCCTGCCGCTCAGGCACCCGCGCCCGCCGGCGTGGTGCGGGTCAAGCCCGAGTCGCTGAAGATGCTGGACATCGCCGCGGTGGCCGATCCGCAGGGCACGCAGATGGCCTGGGCGCCGGCGCGCGTGACCTTTGCCGAGGACCGCGTGGCGACCGTCTCTGTGCCGCTGGCCGCGCGCGTGGTGTCGGTTCGTGCCCACGTGGGTGACATCGTCAAGGCCGGCGACGAGCTGGCCACCCTGGTCAGCCCCGAGGCGCTGCGCGTGCGCTACGAGGTGGAAGCTGCCCGCAGCGCGCATGACGTGGCCACCGTGGAAGTGCGGCGCCAGCAGACCATGGTGGACAAGGGCGTGGGCGTGGAGGTGGATCTGCGCGCGGCCCAGGCAAAGCTGCGCGAGTCGGCCCAGGAGCTGGCGCGTGCCCAGGGCACGTCGGCGCTGCTGGGGCAAGGCGGCGGCGACCGGCTGGTGCTG
>NZ_JTKZ01000825.1:0-9813 GCF_000799035.1 Delftia sp. ZNC0008 | reverse complement strand
CATTCTGGAAGATCATCCCACCATATATTTCACTGACTGGGTCAAAAATCCCGATTGGTGTGTGCGTGGCAAAAGCCGGGAATGGGTCAATGAGCAAGCTCGTTTGGGGAAATAAGGCAATCTTACTCTTTTGAACGCAACGGCTGCAGTTATTATATTTACCGAAATTGGCTCAATTTTATTAATCAGAGAACAAGCAGACTTGCCTTGCAGAAACTGCAGCAAAAATTAGCAGCCAGGAATACACAATGCAATATCGCGTCAAGCAGAACAGAAAAAATATTATTTGGGTTATTCCTTTTGCCATAGTGCTGCTTATTACCGATTTTTACCTTATCCGTGAAATTGTTATACCGGAGACTCTAGATCTCTTTAATCTTTCACCAGCCGTTATAATAACACCGCTATCTCCAATGATAGCCTCCTTCTGGGCAATTCCATTGACATTGATAGTGGCAGTAATTGCCAACGCAATTCCTTTAAAAAAGCGAACACTTAAAAAGGTGGAATGCATTCTCCTCTCTTCCACTTGCGCCAATATATTCTTTGCTGCTGTCGGATTTTTTGCAATACTACCTTTGCAGTACTACGCCATGCCCCAACTCGGATATACACACTGTAATATTCTAGAAGGCCACCCAAATAAATATTCTATGGACTGGGTCAAGAACCCAGAATGGTGCGTGCGCGGCAAAAGCCGGGAATGGGTCAAGGAGCAAGCCCGTCTTGCCCAATGACCAGATGATTTTTCCCGGGTAGGTAAAGAGGGTCGAATGGCCTACCGGCCCAGGAACAGGCGGGTGGCGCGCAGGCCCAGGGGCGTCCAGTGCAGGCCCGGTGACATGGCCTGTACCAGCAACTCATGCTGGGCCGCTGGATCGAGCGTGGGGTAGCGCTGCTCGAAGAGCATCAGGTCGGTGTCCAGCTCCTGCGCGCTGCGGCCCGGGTCCGGTCGCGCGCCACGGGATGTGCGCAGGCGCTCGGCCACGCGAAAGCTCATGCGCCGCGCCGGTTTGCCGGGCTCGGCCACGGATTCGAAGGAGGCGCCATCCGCACTGGCCGGCCCCCGCAGCCAGTCATGAATGACTTGCAGCTCATAGGGAGAGAAAACACCGAACATCTCTGCCCGCTCGCCCTGCAGCAGCTGCCAGAAGCGGCTTTCCTCGGCAGGCCGGTTGCGTTGTATCCAGCGTGCCTGCTCCAGCGCGGCCAAGAAGGCAGGCATGTCCTGCGGGCGGGAAAGCCAGTCATTGACGCTGCGGCCGGCCACCTTGCAGAAGTCCGAGTGCGCGCCATGCCCGGAAGGCGATTTGCGCGCCAGGATGCGCACCACCTCAGCTTCGATGTCGAACGACCGGATCACGTCCAGCGTGCTGGTGCCCGTGTCTGCCAGCCGGGCGCCTGCGCGTACGCGGCGCCAGTATTCGCCGCCATCGTCAATGCGCGGCGCGTTCTCCCAGGCGGCAATGCAGGCGCGCCGGGCATGGCCGGTGTCGGCGTTGTCCACGGTGACATGCAGCGTGAAGTAGTAGGGGTCTATACCCAGTTCATTGAGTTCGTAGGCGGTGATGAGCAGGTGCAGCGGCAATTGCTCATAGCCCAGGTTGAATCCCACGATCTCGGGCAGGAACTGCTGCGCATTCCAGCCCAGAGCCAGCTGTACCAGCCCCTGCCGGTACAGGTCGTCGGGCAGATCCTCCACGGGATCAAGGCCATACCTGGCCAGCAGTTCCCGGTAGAGCTTGACGTGGTTTTTGTCGGCCATGCCGTCGCCCAGTTCTTCCACATAGGTGGTGACCAGGTCCGACATGCGTGAGTTGCCCGCGTGCGCGCACAGGCCGTAGAGCCAGGAACCGTCCACCAGCTTGGTAGGGGCCACATTGCGCAGGAAGTACAGGGCATGGGCGCGGTTGCAAAAGTAGCGGCGTGCCGCACCCGCCTTGCGCTCTGCCAGGTAGGCCTGGTACTGGGCGTGCACTTTTTCGACATTGGCACGCATCCAGTCGGTCAGGTGCTCCGGGTTGTCCGGCAGGCCATCGGCATCGGCAGAGGTCTCGGCGATCACGCCGTGCAGGAAGTCCGCAGCAGCCTGGCGCTCCTGTTCGGTGGGCAGATGGTTGGCCAGGCGTTCGTAGAGCGGCACATGCAGGAAAGAAGACTCAAGCGTGCCTGCGCCAGCGGCCAGTTCGGTACGTGGGGGGTCCAGCAGTTCTGTGTTCATGGTGGGGCTTTGGTCCGTAACGCCTTCAGGATGCGGTGTGGCCCTCGGTACAGCCATCGGGCCAACGCCTTCCTGTGCGTCGTAATACGCCTACCCTTCGCGCAGGCGCCCGGGCCGGCCCGCCGTCGCCCTGGCGCCCGCGCTCATGGCAGGGGAACAGGATCCGGCCCGGCCTTGCCGGCGAGCATTGGCTGGTACTGGGCGCCGGCCTGCTGGGCCTGCTTCGTGCTCTTGGCCAATCCCTCGAATGTCTCCACAAGGTTGCGAAGGTAGGAGTCTGCCTGCTCAACCGACCAGTGCATGAGCGTGTAGAGCCAGATTTCCTCCAGATCGGCTTCGGCCAGCGGCGACAGTCGGTAGGGCTTAGCCATGCTTTGCGTGCATGCGGCTCAAAAACGCTTCGCTGTCAAACGGGCGCGGCTCGCCGGACTGACGGCCAGCGTTCAGAGCCTCTTGCAATGCCTTCACCCTGATTTCGTGCTCTTCCAGCAGTCGCAACCCGGCTCTGACCACACCACTGGCGGTGCCATAGCGCCCGCCTTGGACTTGGGCATCAATGAATTCCGTGAAGTGCGGCCCCAGGGCCACGGATGTGTTTCGGCTCATGGCATTCTCCAGACGATGTACCAATCTATCCAAAATTTTGATTTTCTGGAGACGGGCTTTGGGCGGGCTGTGCCGGAGCCGGATATTTTTTGAAGCATGCAAATCGATTCTTTCTTTCAGACTTCCCTATATGATGGAAAGATTTTTTGATCCACATTGCATCAGAATATTGAAACCATGAAAGCAATTGAAAAAGCAATTTTCCCAATGGGTCGACCAAACACTGTCCGGCGATCTGCCAGAAGGAATCGCAGCATTCCACTTCAATCTGTATGACTCGCCCACATCGCACGAGCTCCAGATTGTGGGCTGCCCGACCTACGACCCGCAGGACCCGGACTGGGCGTGCGATGACATATTCATGTCCGACGACCCTCACTTCGAGTTGCCGCACAAAGTCGTGGGAAGCGAGTGGGAGAAGGGACTTGCTGCTGCCAGGAAGCTGCTTGGCTCCTACGTGGCCTCGGAAGCGGCAGGAGCCCTTCGGCTGCGCCAGTCGCAAGCGGTGAGCGCCGGTTTTGTGGATGGAGAGCTCCACCTCATCTGGTGGCGAGATGCGTAATTGATGAATTCATCTCGCTGCCAATAGGTTTCATCCGAAAACTGGCGCCCATGGCCTGCATGCAAGGCAGGCCTGTATATGTATCCGCTTTTGCTGACGGCGCAGTCCTACATTGCCGTTGGTCTTTGTCGTGAATAGTGGCTCTGTTCTCAACAAGGATTTACCCAAAGAAGCCAATGAAATAGCTATATTCGATTGAATAATTCTTGGTCACAATCATTTGTGCAGAAGTATTTTCGATAGCTATTTCCAATAGCGACTCGCCGTTTCCCAGTCCACGCGCACGCAATCCCCCCCTGCCCTCCTGAGGCAGCCGCTTCCGTTGCCTTGCACCGCCGTGGACCTCAACCCAGAAGCAGAGGTGGCTGTGGACTTTCTCAGAAGCATCTTTCATCAGGCTCCGGAAATCGCGCTGTTTGCGGCCTTGGCGCTCGGTTACTGGGTGGGCAAGTTCAGGTTCGGGTCATTCCAGCTGGGGGGCGTGGCGGGGTCGCTGCTGGCGGCGGTGCTGATCAGCCAGGTAGGGGTGACCATCGATTCGGGCATCAAGGCGGTGCTGTTTGCGCTGTTCATCTATGCCGTGGGTTTCGAGAGCGGGCCGCAGTTCTTCCGTTCACTGGGGCGGCAGTCGGTCAAGGAGATCCTGATGGCCCTGGTGGTGGCCGTGTCGGGGCTGGTCACGGTGGTGGTGATCGCCCGGGTGTTCCATCTGGACAAGGGGCTGGCGGCGGGGCTGGCCGCTGGCGGGCTGACGCAGTCGGCCATCATCGGCACGGCGGGCTCGGCCATCGAGAAGCTGGGGCTGGCGCCCGACGAGGTGCAGCGCATGCAGGCCAATGTGGCCATCGGCTATGCGGTGACCTATATCTTCGGCTCCTTCGGCGCCATCATCATGTGCGTGAACGTGCTGCAGTGGCTGACGGGCCGCAAGATCCGCGAGGACGCGATCCAGGCCGAGCAGGAGCTGCTCAAGGGCGTGCGCGTGTACGGAACCGGCGAGTCACCGGCCGTGCCGGATCTGGTGGGGCGCATTTTCCGCGTGGGACAGGCGGGCCGCACCGTGGCGGAGCTGGAGGCCAGCGCCACCGCCAACGGCGGCACGGTGACGGTGGAGCGCATACAGCGCAGGAACGCGATGGTGGGCGTGGACGGCAGCCTGGCGCTGGAGGCCGGCGACATCATCTTGCTGGTGGGCCGGCGCGCGGCCGTGGTGGCGCTGGGCGCCTCGGTGGGCGAGGAGCTGCAGGGCGCCGAGGGCATGGACGTGGTGATGGTGCGGCGCGACGTGGCCATCTCCAACAGCCAGTACCTGAACCGCAGCGTGAAGGACATCCTGGACAGCCTGTCGCAGGACTTCAAGCACGGCGTGTATGCCGTGGCGCTGATGCGCGCAGGCACGCCGGTGCCGATTGCGCCGGCCACCATGGTCATGCCGGGCGACGTGGTGACGCTGTTCGGCACGCCGCAGGATGTGCAAAAGGCTGCGCAGTCGGTGGGCCCCATCATCGTGCCCAGCGACAAGACGGACTTTGTCTTCCACGGCCTGGGCATCACGGTGGGCCTGCTGATCGGGCTGCTGGTGCTGCGCCTGGGCTCCATTCCCATCACGCTGGGCAGCGGCGGCGGCGCCCTGCTGGCGGGCCTGCTGTTCGGCTGGTGGCGCAGCCGCAAGCACACTTTCGGCAACATGCCCACGGCCGCCTCCACGCTGCTGCGCGACCTGGGCCTGGCCGGCTTCGTGGCCATGGTGGGCCTGCAGTCCGGCCAGCAGGCCGTGACCACGGTGATGCAGCAGGGCCTGACGCTGTTCCTGCTGGGCGTGGTGGTGACCATCGTGCCGCTGCTGATCGCCATGCTGTTCGGCAAGTACGTGCTGCGCTATGACAACGTGGCCGTGTTCGCAGGCTCGCTGTCGGGCGCGCGCAGCGCCAACCCGGCGTTCGGCGAGATTCTGGACAAGGCCGGCAACTCGATTCCCACGGCACCGTTTGCGATCACCTATGCGCTGGCCAATGTGTTCCTCACATTGCTGGGCCCGCTGGTCATCGCCTTCGCCTGACCACCCCTGATCTCTTCCCAAGGACCACCAAGGACCATCACAAGGAGCTGCGCAATGAGCAAGGATTATCGGAGTCTGGCGAATTTGAGCCCGTTCGAACTCAAGGACGAGCTGATCAAGGTGGCCTCGGGCAAGGCCAACCGCCTCATGCTCAATGCGGGGCGCGGCAATCCCAACTTCCTGGCGACCACGCCGCGCCGGGCGTTCTTCCGGCTGGGGCTGTTCGCGGCGGCGGAGTCGGAGCTGTCGTATTCCTACATGACGGTGGGCGTGGGCGGGCTGGCCAAGCTCGACGGCATCGAGGGCCGCTTCGAGCGCTTCATCGCCGAGCACCGCGATCAGGAGGGCGTGAAGTTCCTGGGCAAGTCGCTCAGCTATGTGCGCGACCAGCTGGGGCTGGACCCCGCCGCCTTCCTGCATGAGATGGTGGACGGCATCCTGGGCTGCAACTACCCCGTGCCGCCGCGCATGCTCACCGTGAGCGAGCAGATCGTGCGCCAGTACATCGTGCGCGAGATGGCAGGCGGCGCCGTGCCGCCCGAGTCGGTGGACCTGTTCGCGGTCGAGGGCGGCACGGCGGCCATGGCCTATATCTTCGAGAGCCTGCGCATCAGCGGCCTGCTCAAGGCCGGCGACAAGGTGGCCATCGGCATGCCGGTGTTCACGCCGTATATCGAGATTCCCGAACTGGCCCAGTACGACCTCAAGGAAGTGCCCATCCACGCCGACCCCGACAACGGCTGGCAGTACTCCGACGCCGAGCTGGACAAGCTCAAGGACCCGGACGTCAAGATCTTCTTCTGTGTGAACCCCAGCAACCCGCCGTCCGTGAAGATGGACCAGCGCAGCCTGGACCGCGTGCGCGCCATCGTGGCCGAGCAGCGGCCCGACCTGCTGATCCTGACCGACGATGTCTACGGCACCTTTGCCGATGAATTCCAGTCGCTGTTCTCGGTCTGCCCCCGGAACACGCTGCTGGTGTATTCGTTCTCCAAGTATTTCGGGGCCACGGGCTGGCGCCTGGGCGTGATCGCGGCGCACAAGGACAACGTGTTCGACCATGCACTGTCGCAGTTGCCCGAGTCCGCCAAGAAGGCGCTGGACCACCGCTACCGCTCGCTGCTGCCCGATGTGCGCTCACTCAAGTTCATCGACCGCCTGGTGGCCGACAGCCGCGTGGTGGCGCTGAACCACACGGCCGGCCTGTCCACGCCGCAGCAGGTGCAGATGGTGCTGTTCTCGCTGTTTGCGCTCATGGATGAAGCGGACGCCTACAAGCAGGCGCTCAAGCAACTGATCCGCCGCCGCGAGGCCACGCTGTACCGCGAGCTGGGCATGCCCCCGCTGGAGAACCCCAACTCGGTCAACTACTACACGCTGATCGATCTGCAGAACGTCACTTGCCGGCTCTACGGCGAGGCCTTCTCGCAATGGGCGGTGCAGCAGTCGTCCACGGGCGACATGCTGTTCCGCGTGGCCGATGAGACCGGCATCGTGCTGCTGCCGGGCCGGGGCTTCGGCTCCGATCGCCCCTCGGGCCGCGCCTCGCTGGCCAACCTCAACGAGTACGAGTACGCCGCCATAGGCCGCGCCCTGCGCCGGCTGGCCGACGAGCTGTACGAACAGTACAAGGCGCTGGGCAAGGAGTAGGCCCTGCGCACAAGGCCCGCACGGCTCATCGCCCGCACGGCTCATCGCAGCTGTCGGGCCTTGACCACCAGCAGCGCCCCGGCCATCAGGCCCACACCGGCCAGTTGCACAGCGCCCAGCGCGCGCCCGTAGACGGCCCAGTCCAGCACGATGGCCGTCAACGGATAGACGTACTGCAGCACGGCGATGCGGCCCAGCGTGAGGCGCGCCATGCCCGCAAAAAGGATGGCGTAGGCCAGGCCGGTGTGCAGCACACCCAGCCCTGCCAGCCAGGCCCAGGATGACGGCGCCTGCGGCCAGCCATGAACCAGCGGCACCCACAGCAGCAGCACGGTGCCGACCGCGCATTGCCACCAGGCCAGCGCAAACGGCGTGACCACTTTCTCGGTCTTGGCCAGGATGGTCACGGCCGCATAGCACAGCGAGCCGGCCAGGCACATGAGCAGTCCGGACACATGGTCCGGTCCCCAGGCCGCCGCATCGCCACCCAGCAGCCCCGTGGTCAACACCAGTCCCAGCAACGCCGCCAGCATGGCCGCCACCTGCCGTGGCGCCACGGCCTCGCGCAGCACCAGGGTGCCGAACAGCATGATCCACACCGGCTGGATGTGGAACACGATGGTGGCCACGCCAATGGAGGTGCGCGGTATGGCGGCAAAGAACAGCGCCCAGTTCAGCACCATGAGGAGGCCCGTGGCCACCACCACCGCCCAGCTTCTGCCGCGCACGCGCAGCTCCCGCACGCGGCCCGTGGCCAGGCCCCAGGCCAGCAGCGCCAGCGCGCCGAAGGCGCAGCGAAACAGCACGGTGACCAACGGGTGCTGGCGGGCCTCTTCCACAAATACGCCCACGGTGCCCAGCAGCACGCCGCCCGCGATCATCAGCCACTGGCCGCGCGTCTCCTGCGCTGTGGGAGCGGCTTGTGCGGGCGCGGGAGCGGGCGCGGTGGAGGCTACGGATGCGGCCTGTAAGGAATGGGTTCTGTCTTGCATGGCCGCGATCGTCTCGTGGCAGTAAATTCTCGTAAAGCAAATAGTTTGCAGGTTTAGTATTCGATATTCGAATCCATGGAGCGTGCTGTGAACCACCCCGACCTGCAGATCGACTGGCTGCGTGCCCTGGTAGCCGTGGTGGATGCGGGCTCGCTCTCGGCTGCCGCGCCGCTGCTGCACCGATCACAGGCCGCCGTGAGCATGCAGATCAAGAAGCTGGAGACCGCCCTGGGCCGGCCCGTGCTGCTGCGCGGCCCGCGCCATCTGCAACTGACGCCCGCCGGCGCGGAGCTGCTGGGCTATGCCCGGCGCATGCTGGAGCTGCAGGCCCAGGCGCAGCAGGCGCTGTTCGGCCCCGACCTGTCTGGGCGCGTGCGGCTGGGCGTGCCGGACGACTACGCATCCACCTATCTGACGCCCGTGCTGCGCAGCTTCGCAGGCCGCTACCAGGGCGTGGAGATCGAGCTGACCTGCGAGCAGTCCACTGCACTCATCCCACAAGTGGGGCGCGGCACGCTGGACCTGGCCCTGGTCTCGCGCGACAGGCCCCAGCGCGGGCGCCTGCTGTTCCACGAGCCCCTGGTCTGGGTGGGCGCGCCGCAGCACGAGGTGTGGAGGAAGAATCCCCTGCCGATTGCCGTCTACGAGGCCGCCAGCCTGGCGCGCACGGCCGCGCTGTCCAGCCTGGCGGCCCAGCGGCGCGCGCACCGCGTGGTCTATCACAGCTCCAGCCTGGCCGGCCAGCTGGCCGCCGTGGAAAGCGGCCTGGCCGTGGCCGTGTTCACGCGCTGCAGCGTGCCCCCGCACCTGCAGGTGCTGCAGAACCTGCCGGCCGGCTTCGAGCTGCCGCCGCTGGTGTCCATGGAAGTGTCGGCCCTGCGCAGCAAGGCCTCGCAGGGCTCGGCGGCCGTGGACGCCATGTATGGGCAGTTGATTGCGACGCTGGGCGGTGGTCGGCCCTAGAGCGGCGCAGTCCACAACCCCGCGTCGCCAGCCCGGGCATGCCATGCCCGGAATCTGGCTCTGTAGTCTTGCCAGGGCTCGGCGAGCACGGGGCGCGGGTCCCCGCTGAGGTCATAGGCCATGCCTTCGGTCCACCATGCGGGCCGCAGCAGCATGCGGGCGACGCCGAGTTGCTCACTCTGCACCTGGTGGATGAGTTCATGGCGCAGGTAGTAGGCGGTCCAGGCCCTGGGGCCTATGACCGTGCCCAGGCCCGCCAGGTTCATGGCAGAGCGCGCGCCCAGGCCGAAGCTGTCCGCACAGGCCTGGGTGGCGCAGAACACCACCCGGGGCCGGTGCGGAGCCGTGCCCAGGCGCGCCGCCAGGAATCCACGGGCCTCCTCCACCATGGCGTTGGCCTGCTCCAGCCGCGAGACATCATCCACGCAGACCCGGTCCGCCGTGCAGGACACGCCGGCCAGCCCGGGGGCCATCACGCGCACGGGCTTGACCAGACACCAGGCCAGGGCCGGCACCACCACTGTGAAGAGAACAAGCAGTCGCTTGAGGGAAGGGATCCTGGGCTTCATGGATTGGCTGGGGTTGATTGGCTGCACAAGGATTGTCGCGGGCTGCAGCCGCACTCAGTCATCAAAATCCCACAGCTCATGCAGATCCAGCCGCAGGCGGCTGTCGCCCTCCAGCGCCTCGCTGCGGGCCAGGCGTTCGGCCAGCAGCGCTTCGGCCAGGGTGCGGCGCACGGCCAGCAGCTCGGACGCGG
>NZ_JTKZ01000729.1:0-26955 GCF_000799035.1 Delftia sp. ZNC0008 | reverse complement strand
ACGGCGGCAGCCATCAGATAGCCGGTGGCGTGGTCCAGTGCCTGCAGCGGCAGGGGCGTGGGCCGGTCACGGCCCAGCCGGTGCATGCCCGCATCGGCAATGCCAGCGCTCATCTGCACCAGACTGTCGAAACCGCGCCGCTGCTGCCAGGGCCCGCTCCAGCCATAGGCATTGAGCGACACGTCGATGAGCGAAGGATTCACCTGCCGACACCACGCGGCACCGAATCCCAGGCATTCCAGCGCGCCGTCCCGGTAGCCATGGACCAGCACATCGGCCCCGGCCAGCAGTTGCTCGAACACGGCACGATGCTGTGGCGCCCGCAGGTCCAGCCGGGCACAGCGCTTGCCCAGCGTGACCTCGGGCACCGTGCCGGGCTCCTCCCAGCCCGGCGGATCGATGCGCAACACCTCGGCGCCGTGACCCGCCAGCCATCGCGTGGCAGCGGGGCCGGCCAGAATGCGCGTCAGGTCCAGCACGCGCAGCCCCTGCAGCGGCCGTCTGGCCGATGGCTGCCAGGCACCCGCATGCCGGCTCGATTGCGGATGCGGATGTGGATGCATCTGCCACGCCAGCAAGGGCTCCCGCTGCACTGCGCGACCCTGCGGGTGCGCGGCCCATTCAGACAGCCCGCGCATGGCTGCGGCACAGCCGCCTTGCGCCACAACGGCCGACTCCAGTTCTTGTGCTGCCCAGCGCTCGACCGCGGCAGCCACGGCCTCGCGTTCGGCGGGCGCATCCAGAACGGCCAGTGCCGCTGCACGGTGATGGGGCGCATTGGTATGCAGGCGAATCCAGCCGTCCGCCGTGCGGTAGTCGCCGGCCACGGAATCCCACAGCGCGGGCATCTCCCAGCCCTGCGGATGCAGGCTATGGCCAAACCACAAGGAGGCAAGCCTGCGATCCACCACCACACGCGGCGCTGCAGCGTCGAGCTGCGCGATCAACTCGGATAGGCAAAGGCCTGCCACGCCCAGGCTGGCGGCCGCCAGATCGGAGACCGGGAACACGGAGGCCAAGGACCCACGACCTCGCTGCTCCAGACGTTGGAGCGCCACCGGATCACCATCCAGCGCCTCCCAGATCTGGCCGGTGCAATGGTCGAAAGCGCAGGGAAAAGGGAGACGGGACATGGAGCACTCCTGGCAGCTGAAACAAGGCTTGGAGTTCGCACCATAGGTTCCTGGTAAATATTGTCAATATTGATTCAATTAATCAACATATGATCGACCCATGCCCGACTACCTGAACTCCACGGAGGCCACCGCGCTGCTGGGCGTGAGCCGTGCCACGCTGTACGCCTATGTCAGCCGAGGCCTGCTGCAGGCCCACGCCGCAGACACGCCGCGCCAAAGCCGCTACCTGCGCGAAGAGGTCGAGCAGCTCGCACGCCAGCGCGGCCAGGGCCGCAAGCCGCGCGAAGTGGCGCAGGCCGCGCTCAGCTGGGGCCTGCCGGTACTGGAGTCCACGATCACATTGATAGAAAAGGGCCGCCTGTACTACCGGGGCGAGGACGCCGTGCATTGGGCGCGAACCCGCACGCTGGAGGAGACAGCCGCCCTCCTGTGGCAATGCCCGACCCAGGCAGCCTTCGCTGCAAACGCCGTGGAGGCCGCGCCTTTGCTGTCCGACCTGCAGCAGCGCATGGCAGGCCAACCGTGCGAAAACACATTGCTGCCCCTGTTCACCGTCGCCAGCGATGACACGGCCACCGCTGCCTGGCAGCAATCACCCGAACGGCTGGCGGCAGGCTGCGGTGCGCTGTTGCGCCTGCTGGCTGCCTGCCTGCTGGACACCGCGCCGGACAAGGCCGCCATCCATCTGCAATGCGCACGGGCCTGGAAGCTGGACGCGCCAGGCGCGGACCTCGTGCGCATGGCCCTGGTGCTGTGCGCCGACCATGAACTCAACGCATCAGGCTTCACGGCGCGCTGCGTGGCCTCCACGGGCGCAAGCCTGCGCGCTGCCGTGGTGGGAGGCCTTGCCGCTTTGACAGGCGGGCGCCACGGCGGCACGACCGCGCGCGTGGAAGCGCTGTGGGACGAGGTGGGCGAGCAGCAGATCGCCACCCGCCTGCGCCAGCGTCTGGCGCGCGGCGAATCCCTGCCCGGCTTCGGCCACCACCTCTACCCTGATGGCGACGTGCGTGCCGCCCTGCTGCTTGACATGCTGCCGGCGCATGGCCCGGCAACGATGCTGGCCAAGGAGGTGATGGCGCTGACGGGGCAGGCGCCTTCGGTCGATTTCGCGCTGGTGGCCCTGCGACGGCATCTGCAGCTGCCGCCGGGCAGCGCCTTCGGCCTGTTCGCGCTGGGCCGCTGCGCCGGCTGGCTGGCGCAGGCGCTGGAGCAGCGCGCCACCCGGCAAATCATCCGTCCGCGCGCGGCGTACACGGGCCCCAGGCCTGCGGGTTTGGCACGGAACTGAGCACTATGCGATAATGCAGGGCTTTTTCTTGCGGAAAGTACGCTTGATTTGAACCGCTACAAAGGTTGCAGCGGGTCAGGCACGGCTACCGCACTTGCATCAGAAGGAAAGATCATGAAAGAAGGCATCCACCCCAACTACCGCGAAGTGCTGTTCGTGGACCTGTCCAACGGCTTCAAGTTCGTGACCCGCTCCTGCGTGAACACGAAGGAAACCGAAACCTTCGAAGGCAAGGACTACCCCCTGTTCAAGCTGGACACCTCGTCCGAGTCGCACCCCTTCTACACCGGCACGCAAAAGTCGGTGGACAACATGGGCGGCCGTGTGGAGCGCTTCCGCAACCGTTTCGGCAAGAAGTAAATCCTGCTTCTCCGGCCAGAAGGGCAGCACGGGCAACCGCGCTGCCCTTTTGTTTTTCGCAGTCCGGCCAATCCATGCCGGCCAGGCATGCCCCATTCTTTTCGAGGCCCTTGCTTCGCGTATTCTTGCGCCCTCCGTTGCAGAAAGTCCTGTGAGTGAACCAGCCCACCCCTGCCATCGTTGCCCAAAGCGCCGTGCGCCGCCTGCCGCGCTGGTCGCTGCTGCTGCTGTGCCTGGCCTATGTCGTGCCCGGATATGTGGGGCGCAGCCCCTGGCGCATGGCCGACATGGAGGCCTTCGGCTACATGCGGGAGCTGGCCCTGGGCCATACCTCCTGGCTGGCACCGCGCATGGCGGGGCTGCTGCCCGAATCCGAAGGCCTGCTCTCGTACTGGCTCGGTGCGCTGGCCATGCAGGGAGCACCTTCCTGGCTGCACCCGGAGATGGCGGCACGCCTGCCCTTTATCGCCATGCTGGTGATCACGCTGGCGGCCACTTGGTGGGGCGTGTACTACCTGGCGCGCACACCGGGGGCACGCCCCGTGGCCTTTGCCTTTGGTGGTGAGGCCCAGCCTACCGACTATGCGCGCGCCATGGCCGACGGAGGGTTGCTGGCCCTGGTGGCCTGCCTGGGCCTGGCCCAGCTCTCCCACGAAACCACCAGCTACATGACCCAGCTGGGCTGCGCGGCCCTGCTGTTCTTTGCCGCCGCCGCCATGCCCTACCACGGCCGCACGGCCACGCTGGCATTGCTGCTGGGCCTGCCCGGCCTGGCACTGAGCGGCGCGCCGACCGTGGCCACGCTGTTCGGCCTGGGCGGTACCGCCATGGCTTTCTTCTCGCGCACCTGGGGCGACGAAGCCACGCCCGCCCCACGCGCATCACGCCTGTGGACCGTGCTGTGGCTGGCGGTGACGATCTTGGCGGCCGCACTGTCCTGGTGGCTGGACCAGTGGGCCTGGCGCGTGGTGGACAGCGGCACTGCAAAGGAATGGCAAAGCCTGGTCAGGCTGCTGCTGTGGTTCAGCTGGCCCGCCTGGCCGCTGGCACTGTGGACGCTGTGGGTTTGGCGTCGCCAGATCGCCACGCCCCGGCGCTATCCCCATCTGGCGCTGCCGCTGTGGTTTGCCATCATTCCGGTGATCGCTTCGTTGAGCACGCTGCCAGCAGACCGCGCCCTGCTGCTGGGCCTGCCCGCCATCGCCACGCTGGCGGCCTTTGCCCTGCCCACGCTGCGCCGCAGCATCAGCGCCCTGATCGACTGGTTCACCCTGCTGTTCTTCAGCGCCGCGGCCATTGCCATCTGGGTGATCTGGCTTTCGCTGCAGACCGGCATTCCCGCCAAGCCCGCCGCCAATGTGGCAAGGCTGGCCCCGCAGTTCACGCCGGAATTCTCGGTGCTGTCCTTCGCCGTGGCGGTGGCCGCCACCCTGGCCTGGTGTGTGCTCGTGGCCTGGCGCACCTCGCGCAACCGTGCGGCCATCTGGAAGAGCCTGGTGCTGCCCGCCAGTGGCGCCACGCTGGCCTGGCTGCTGCTGATGACGCTGTGGCTGCCGCTGATGGACCATGCGCGCAGCTTCGAGCCACAGATGCGCCTGGTACTGGCCGAACTGCCCAGGGACGGCAGCTGCGTTCAAACCTATGGCCTGCCGCGCGCCCACATTGCCGCGCTGCGCTACTACGGTGACATCGATACCCAGCGCCTGAGCATGGCCGGTGCCGCGCGCTGCGACTGGATGGTGGCCGAGGAAGAAACCTGGCTGGATCCTCACAGCGCACGCCTGCAGGCCACCTGGGAGACCGTGGCCCGCGTGGTACGCCCCACCGACCGCAAGGACTTCCTTCTGGTCTTGAAACGCAGGCCTGAGGCGAGGCCCGTCCAGGTCAAGCCATGAACCTGCCAGCGCACGCCCCCCTGAGCGCAGAGCGACGCACCATTGCCCAGCATGCCCTGACCGTGCTGGCCGGGCAGTTGGCCGTGATGGCCTTCGGCGTGACCGACACCATCGTGGCGGGCCGCTATTCAGAGGAGGCGCTGGCGGCGCTGTCCGTGGGATCAGCCATCTTCGTGAGCGTCTACGTCTCGCTGATGGGCATTTTCCAGGCCCTGCTGCCGCTGTGGGCCGAGCACCGCGGCGCCGGACAGCCCCAGGACATAGGCCGCACGCTGCGGCAGGCCATGTACATGCTGCTGGCGGCCTGCGCCGTGGGCATGGGCGTGCTGCTGTTTCCCGATGCACTGCTGCGCTGGGCCGATGTTCCGCTGCCGCTGCAGGTGCAGGTGCGGGCCTATCTCTCGGTGCTGGCCTGGAGCCTGCCGGCCGCCCTGCTGTTTCGCATCTACAGCACGCTCAACCAGGCGCTGGGCCACCCCTTGCTGGTGACCTGGCTGCAGCTGGTGTCGCTGCTGATCAAGATCCCTTTGTCCATCTGGCTGGCCTTTGGCGGAGCCGGCCTGCCGGCCTTGGGCGCCGAAGGCTGCGCCTGGGCCACGCTGATCGTGAACTACGCCATGGTCGCGCTGGCCTTGTCTTTGATGCGCAGCCAACGCCTGTACGCACCGCTGGCGCTGTGGCAGCGCATGGAGCCGCCGGACTGGCCCCAGCTGGCGCAGTTCGCGCGCCTGGGCATTCCGGCGGGACTGGCGATTTTGGTGGAGGTGACATCGTTCACGCTGATGGCCTTGTTCGTGGCGCGCCAGGGCACGCTGGCCTCGGCCAGCCACCAGATCGCCGCCAACCTTGCGGCGCTGTGCTACATGGTGCCTCTGTCACTGGCCATTGCCACCAGCGCACGGGTCAGCTACTGGCGCGGCGCCGGCGACGAGGTCACGGCGCGGCGCCTGGTCGCCATGGGCTGGCGACTGGCGGCAATGGGCGGGTTGGTGCTGGCCTCTGCGCTGTTCCTTTCCCGCGAGGGCCTGGCCCGCATCTACAGCGGCAACCCCGAGGTGGTGGCCGTCACCGCCAGCCTGCTGGCCTGGGTGGCTGCCTACCATGTGGCGGACGCCATCCAGACTTTCTGCATCTTCGTGCTGCGCTGCTACCGCATCACCGTGGCGCCGCTGGTCATCTATTGCCTGCTGCTATGGGGTGGCGGTCTGGCCGGCGGATACTGGCTGGCCTATGGCACGGACAGCGTCCTGCCCGCCTGGCTGCACCCGGGCACGCCCGCCCCCTTCTGGGCCGGCAGCGCCTGTGCGCTGCTGGTGACCGCCGTGGTGTTCAGCGCGGTCGTACGCAAGGCCACAAACCGCTGAGCGGGCAGCGGCCATCCGTCAGAGCGCGCTATGCGGCGCGGCTGCCCCGGCTGTCGCTGCTGTCACGGGCCTCGGGCGCAGGAATGCGCACCCGGCTGGCCGGAAAGGTCACCGAAAACTCCGATCCCTGGCCCGGCGCGCTGGTGATGCCCAGCTTGGCACCATGGCGCTGCAGCACATGCTTGACGATGGCCAGGCCCAGGCCCGTGCCGCCGGTATCGCGCGAACGGCTGCGGTCCACGCGGTAAAAGCGTTCCGTCAGGCGCGCCAGGTGCTTGGGCTCGATCCCTGGCCCGGAGTCCTGCACGGCAAAGCGTGCCGATCCATCGGGCAAGGTCTCCCAGGTGACGTCGATGCGCCCGCCTGCCGGTGTGTAGCGCATGGCGTTGGCCAGCAGGTTGGAGAAGGCGCTTTGCAGCTCGGCGCTGGCGCCGGCCACCTCGCCGGCCTGCGCCAGCATCTCGGCCGACGGAAAGCTCAGCGCATGCGGCAGGGATTGCTTGCGCGTCAGCATGGACGACAGGCCGCGTGCCTCGTTTTCGCAGCGCTGCATGAGCTGGGCCACGGGCACCCATTCGTTGCTGCTGGGCAGCGGACTGCCCTCCAGGCGCGACAGCGCCAGCAGGTCTTCCACCAGATGCTGCATGCGCTCGGCCTGCTGGGCCATCAGGCCCAGGTAGCGGTTGCGTTCCTCGGGCTCCAGCGGCAGGTTCTGCAGCGTCTCGACAAAGCCCACGAGCACGGTCAGCGGCGTGCGGATTTCATGCGAGACGTTGGCCACGAAGTCACGGCGCATGGCCTCGGCCTGCTCCACCGCGGTCACATCGCGCGCCAGCAGCAGCTTGCGCCCTTCGCCATAGCCGTACAGTTGCACCGACAGCTTGACGGGGCGCGAGGCCGTGCTTTCGCGGCCCTGCATGACCAGATCGCGCGAGAAATCCTGGGTGGCGAAATAGGCGCTGAACTCGGGGTCACGCACCAGGTTGCCAATGCTTTGCAGCAGGTCGCGTTCGGCATCGAAGCCGAACTGGCGCGCCGCGATCTGGTTGCACCATTCGATGCGGCCGTCGGCATCCAGCAGGACCACGCCGTTGGGACTGGCCTGCAGGGCAGAAAGAATGTCATTGAGCCGCTGGTCGCCCTGCTGCACCTGCTGCACGCTCTGGCGCAGCCAGCGGCGCATGCGCACGCTGGCTTCTCCCCAGATGCCGCTGAGTTCAGGCGCCTCCCGCAGCTCCGACTGGCGCAGCCAGGACAGCAGGCGCATGGCGTTCCAGCTGTCCACCAGCCACCAGATCCAGCCCGCGCACAACGCACCCGCCAGGGCCGCCACGGCCTGTGACGCCATGCCGGGGCTGGAGGCCGCCATGGCGCCCCACAGCCACCATCCCAGCAATGCGCCCGCGATCTGGGACGCCAACAAGCGAAAACCTCGCCAACCCATACTTGCGCCTTCTTTGCGTTGTATTCGCTGCCTGGGGCAGCGGCGCCCGGGCATGGCCTGCGGGGGCCATGCGTGGATTCATTGGAACGCAGGACCGCCTCAGGCCAGCGCCTGCGCGCTGAGCCGGTAGCCGGCGCCCCGCACCGTTTCGATCAATGCACCGGCCATGCCCAGCGCCTCGCGCAGCCGCTTGACGTGGACGTCCACCGTGCGCTCCTCGATGAAGACGTGATCGCCCCAGACTTTGTCCAGCAACTGGGCACGGCTGTGCACACGCTCGGGGTGCTTCATTAGATAGTGCAGCAGCTTGAACTCGGTGGGGCCCACCTTGATCATGTCGCCCTGCCAGCTCACGCGGTGCGCGGCGGCGTCGAGCACCAGCTCGCCGATGCTGACCTTGTCCTGGATCTGCTCGGGCGCGCGGCGCCGCAGCACGGCACGGATGCGCGCCAGCAGCTCCTGGGTCGAGAAGGGCTTGGTGATGTAGTCATCGGCACCCGCATCGAGCCCCGCCACCTTGTCCGGCTCATCGCCGCGCGCCGTGAGCATCAGGATGGGTACGGCCTTGGTGCGGCTGTCGGCGCGCCACTTGCGCGCCAGGGCCAGACCGCTGGCACCGGGCAGCATCCAGTCGAGCAGGATCACGTCGGGCAGCACGGCATCGAGCTCGCGCTGCGCGGTCACGCCGTCCTCGGCCCAGACCGGCTGGAAGCCGTTGTGCCGCAGGTTGACAGCGATCAGCTCCGCGATGGCGGGCTCGTCCTCGACGATAAGGACCATGGGCATCTTCTTCATCCGTTGTTCGCCTCCGGCACTTACAGCACTGCCGACTCGATGGCATCCATGGTCTGGTGGCGGACATCCTTGCCCTCCACCAGATAGATGATCAGCTCGGCCACATTCTTGGAGTGGTCACCGATGCGCTCAATGGCCTTGGCCAGGAACAGCAGGTCCAGGCTGGCCGAGATGGTGCGCGGGTCTTCCATCATGTAGGTGATGAGCTTTCGCACAAAGCCGTCGAACTCCTGGTCGATCAGGTCATCTTCCTTGAGGATGGCCACGGCCGCCTTGGTGTCCAGCCGCGCAAAGGCGTCCAGCGTCTTGCGCAGCAGGCCCGAGGCCATCTCGGCCGCAGTGCGCAGGTCGCCCGTGGGCAGGGAGCGTGCGGCGCCGCTTTCGATGATGGACTTGACCATGCGCGCCATCTTGTGCGCTTCGTCGCCCATGCGCTCCAGGTTGGCCGTGGCCTTGGAGAAGGCGATCAGCAGGCGCAGATCGCGCGCCGTGGGCTGGCGTCGGGCAATGATGGACGACAGTTCGTGGTCGATCTCCACTTCCATGGCATTGACGCGCTTTTCTGCGGCATCGACCTGCTCCACGGCCTCGATGCTGAAGCGCGACAGCGCATAGACGGCTTGGCGGATCTGGGACTCGACCAGGCCGCCGAGTTCCATTACGCGCGCCGAGACGCGGTTGAGTTCGCTGTCGAACTGGCTGGAAAGGTGTTTTTCGGTCATCGATGGCTCCTGCTCAGCCGAAGCGGCCGGTGATGTAGTCTTCCGTTTCCTTGCGCTGGGGCTTGAAGAACATCTGCTCGGTGTCTCCGAATTCCACCAGGTCGCCCAGGTACATGTAGGCCGTGTAGTCGCTGCAGCGGGCCGCCTGCTGCATGTTGTGCGTGACGATGACGACGGTGTAGTCGTTCTTCAGTTCGGCAATCAGCTCCTCGATCTTGGCCGTGGAGATCGGGTCCAGGGCCGAGCAGGGCTCGTCGAGCAGCAGCACTTCGGGCTTGATGGCAATGCCGCGTGCAATGCACAGGCGCTGCTGCTGGCCACCGGACAGGCCCGAGCCGCTTTGCTGCAGCTTGTCCTTGACCTCGCCCCACAGGGCCGCCTTGCGCAGTGCCCATTCCACACGGTCGTCCATGTCGGAGGAGCTGAGGTTTTCAAACAGCTTCACGCCGAAGGCGATGTTGTCATAGATGGACATGGGAAACGGCGTGGGCTTCTGGAACACCATGCCGACCTTGGCGCGGATCAGCGCCACGTCCTGCTTGCTGGTCAGCAGGTTCTCGCCGTCCAGCAAGATCTGGCCTTCGGCGCGCTGCTCGGGATACAGCTCGAACATGCGGTTGAAGGTGCGCAGCAGCGTGGACTTGCCGCAGCCCGACGGGCCGATGAAAGCCGTGACCTTCTTTTCGGGAATGTCCAGGTTGATGCCCTTCAAGGCGTGGAACTTGCCGTAGTAGAAGTTCAGGTCGCGCACCGTCAGCTTGGAAGAGGTCAGCGCGCTGGAAGAGGTCGCAGTCATTGCGGAATCCTTGTCCTGGTTGATTGCTTGTTGCTGCATTACTTCTGGCGGGTCAGGAACCGCGCCAGGATATTGAGACCGAGCACCGCCACGGTGATCAGGAACACACCGGCCCAGGCCAGTTGCTGCCAATTCTCGTAAGGGCTCATCGCGAACTTGAAGATGGTCACCGGCAGGCTGGCCATGGGCTTGGACAGGTCGGCATTCCAGAACTGGTTGTTCAGCGCCGTGAACAGCAGCGGGGCGGTCTCGCCGGCAATGCGGGCCACGGCCAGCAGCACGCCGGTGATCACGCCGGCGCGCGCTGCACGCAGCGTCACCATGATGATGACCTTCCACTTGGGCGTGCCCAGCGCGTAGGCGGCTTCGCGCAGGCTGGCAGGCACCAGCACCAGCATGTTCTCGGTGGTGCGGATGACCACGGGAATCACGATCAGCGCCAGCGCCACCACGCCCGCATAGCCGGAAAAGCTCTTGAAGCGCGCCACGACCACGGTGTAGACGAACAGGCCGATCACGATGGACGGCGCCGACAGCAGGATGTCGTTGACGAAGCGTGTGGTATTGGCCAGCCAGCCACGCGCATCGTATTCAGCCAGGTAGACACCGGCCATCACGCCGATGGGCGTGCCCACGAACGTGGCCAGCGCCACCATGATCAGCGAGCCGAAGATGGCGTTCGCAATGCCACCGGCCTCATTGGGCGGAGGCGTCATCTCGCTGAACAGTGCCAGGCTCAGGCCGCCGATGCCCAGGGTGATGGTCTCCCACAGAATCCAGATCAGCCAGAACACGCCGAAGGCCATGGCAGCCAGGGACAGGGTCAGCGCCACCTGGTTCACACGCTTGCGCTGGGCATACTTGGCCTGGCGCACGCGCGACAGCTCGGCGGCATTGATCATCTTGGTGGAGGTGCTGCTCACGAGCGTGCTCCTTCATTCTTTTGCAGGCGGTTGAGCAGGACCTTGGAGCAAGCCAGCACCACGAAGGTGATGAAGAACAGCACCAGACCCAGATAGATCAGCGAAGCCTGGTGCAGGCCCTCGCCCGCTTCGGCGAACTCGTTGGCCAGGGCCGAGGTGATGCTGTTGGCAGCCTCGAAGACCGACAGCGAGTTGAGCTGGTTCATGTTGCCGATCACGAAGGTCACGGCCATGGTCTCGCCCAATGCACGGCCCAGGCCCAGCATCACGCCGCCGAGCACGCCGGTCTTGGTGTAGGGCAGAACCACCTTCCAGACCACTTCCCAGGTCGTGGAACCCAGGCCATAGGCAGACTCCTTGAGCAGGGCCGGAGTGACCTCGAACACATCGCGCATCACGGAGGCGATGAAGGGAATGATCATGATGGCCAGGATGATGCCGGCCGACAGGATGCCGATGCCCACCGGCGGGCCGGACACGAAGGCCTCCAGATAGGGAACGCCCTGGAACAGCTTTTGCAGGGGCTGCTGCACATAGGTGGACAGCACGGGGCCGAACACCATCAGGCCCCACATGCCGTAGACGATGGAAGGCACGGCGGCCAGCAGCTCCACGGCCGTGCCCAGCGGGCGCTTGAGCCAGGCCGGCGACAGCTCGGTGAGGAACAGCGCGATGCCGAAGCTCACGGGCACCGCAATCAGCAAAGCGATGGCCGAGGTGGCCAGCGTGCCGTAGATCATGACCAGGCCGCCGAATTCGTTGCGAACGGGGTCCCAGACACTGCGGCCGAGGAAACTCAGGCCGTATTCATAGATGGCGGGCCAGGCACCGACCAGCAGCGAGGCCAGGATGGCCAGCAGCAGGCCCAGCGTCAGCAGCGCGGCCAGACGCGCGAGAGCGCCAAACAAGCGATCCGCCACGCGCCCCGACAGCATCGGGGGGCGTAGCGGAGAAGGTGTGCGTCGCTGGGAAGCCTGTGCAGAGGCGGCCAGCGAGTTCGAGGGCGACGTTGTGGACACGTGAGGCGCCTTTATTCGCGGTTTGTGAAGAGATCAGGGGAGCCATGATGCACCTGCCGGCGGTGCGCCATGGCCCCCTTTTCAGGGTTTACTTCAGGGAAATGGCAGTGCCGGAGGTGTCCTTGATCTGGCCCCAGGATTGGAAGATCACGTTCTTGACGGCGTCAGGCATGGGCACGTAGTCCAGGTCGGTGGCGGTCTTGTCGCCGGACTTGTAGGCCCACTCGAAGAACTTCAGCGAGGCAGCGGCCTGTGCAGGCTTGTCCTGGGCCTTGTGCATGATGATGAAGGTGGCCGAGGTGATGGGCCATGCCTCCTTGCCAGGCTGGTTGGTCAGGATCTGGTAGAAGCTCTTGGCCCAGTCGGCACCGGCAGCAGCGGCCTTGAAGGTGGCGTCATCAGGGGACACGAAGGTGCCGCCTGCGGTCTGCAGCTGGGTGTAGGTCAGCTTGTTTTGCTTGACGTAGGCGTACTCGACGTAGCCGATGGAGTTGGGCAGGCGACCCACGAAGGCGGCCACGCCTTCGTTGCCCTTGCCGCCTGCGCCCGTGGGCCAGTTCACAGCCTTGCCTTCGCCAACCTTTTCCTTCCACTCGGCATTGACCTTGGACAGGTAGTTGGTGAAGCCGAAGGTGGTGCCCGAGCCGTCAGCGCGGCGCACGGGAGCGATGGTGGCGTCAGGCAGGTTCACGCCCGGGTTCAGGGCCTTGATGGCCTCGTCATTCCACTTGCTGATCTTGCCCAGGTAGATGTCGCCCAGCACCTGGCCGGTCAGCTTGAGCTGGCCGGGCTGGATGCCCTTGATGTTGACCACGGGCACGATGCCGCCGATCACGGTGGGAAATTGCACCAGACCCTTCTTAGCCAGTTCTTCATCCTTGAGCGGCTCGTCGGAGGCGCCGAAGTCCACGGTCTTGGCTTCGATCTGCTTGATGCCGGCGCTGGAGCCCACGGACTGGTAGTTGATCTTCACGCCGGTGGCCTTGTTGTAGTCCGCAGCCCACTTGGAGTACAGCGGAGCCGGGAAGCTGGCGCCTGCGCCGGTGGCTTCCTGCTGAGCCAGGGCCTGGCCCACGCCGCCCGCAGACAGAGCACCAGCCACCAGAATGTGAATCACAGACAACTTCATGTACAGACCTCTTAGGGGTTGAAAGATGCGATGGCTGGACTGTAAGAAGGCTTTGTGACATTGATGTGACATGGAAAAAAGGCGTCACAAACAGCAGGCCTTCCCATGTAAGAACCCGGTCATCGCGATGTCACAATTCCGTCTTAGTCTTGTGTGTCGCACGAGCAGGCACCAGACAGGTGCAGCCCTGCCCGCTCGGACATCGCTGTGCAATCGTGCTCGACGAATCTTGATTGGCGTTTCTTTCATGGCACCAGAATCCCTGCTCGCTGCCGTTGACCTCGGGTCCAACAGCTTTCGCCTCGAAATAGGCCGCGTCGGCAGCCACCAGCGCATAGAGCGCGTGGAATACCTCAAGGAAACCGTGCGCCAGGGCAATGGGCTCAACGAGCGCCATGAACTGACTGACGAAGCCATGCAACGCGGCTGGGACTGCCTGGCACGCTTTGGCGAACGGCTGGCCGGCTTTGCGGCCGACCAGGTCCGCGCCGTGGCCACACAGACCCTGCGCGAGGCCCGCAACCGCGATGTCTTCATCGCGCGAGGCAGCACCCTGCTGGGCTTTCCCATCGAAGTCATCTCGGGCGAGGAAGAGGCCCGGCTGATCTATCGCGGCGTCTCCAGCCTGCTGCCGCCATCGTCTCAACGGCGTCTGGTGGTGGACATTGGCGGGCGCTCTACCGAAGTCATCATCGGCCAGCATGGCGAAGCGCGCCAGGTGGCCTCCTACCCCATAGGCAGCGTGGCCTGGAGCACGCAGTTCTTTGGCGAGGGCACGCTGTCGCGCGCGCACTTCTCGGCCGCCATCAAGGCGGCGCAGGCAGCCCTCACCCAAACCGTATCGGCCTATCCAGCCACCGCCTGGGACTGCGCCTATGCATCGTCAGGCACGGCCAACGCCGTGGGCGACATCCTGGCTGCCAACGGATATTCCGGCGGGCTGATCACGCCCGACAGCCTGCGCTGGCTGCATGAGCAGCTGATGGAGGCCGGCCATGTGGACCGCATCCGCCTGGCCGGACTCAAGGAAGACCGGCGAGCCGTCATCGCCGGCGGCCTGAGCATTCTGATGGCCGCCCTGGGCCTGCTGGGCATCGACGAACTGGAGGTTGCACAGGGCGCGCTGCGCCAGGGCGTGCTGCATGATCTGCTGGAACACGAGCCGCCTGCCGATCGCGAAGCCGCCGAGATCGCGGCGCTGCAACAGGACTTCGGCATTGACACATCCCACGCTCTGCGTGTTCGCAAGGTGGCACGCTGGGCCTGGCAATCGCTGCAGGCGCAGCAGCCGCCCGATGCACTGGCCACGCAC
Organism: Delftia sp. ZNC0008; assembly: GCF_000799035.1. Taxonomy (NCBI): domain Bacteria; kingdom Pseudomonadati; phylum Pseudomonadota; class Betaproteobacteria; order Burkholderiales; family Comamonadaceae; genus Delftia; species Delftia sp. ZNC0008. Next base: position 12,769 of record NZ_JTKZ01000729.1, on the reverse strand, counting down.
GCACTGGACACGGCTGCCAGCCTGCATGAGATCGGCATGCGCATCTCTCTGAGCGCCTACCACCGCCACGGCGCCTACATCACCGAACACTGCAGTGCTGCCACCTGGCCCGTGGAGCTGCGCGAACGCATCACCCAGCTGGTGCTTGGCCACCAGGGCAAGCTGCGCAAGCTCGAGGCTGCCATCGAGGACCGGGCTGTGGCCTGGCCATTGCTGGCGCTGCGCCTGGCCGTGCAGCTGTGCCACGCCCGGCGCGATCCCGATCTGCAGGGCATGCGCCTGCACCGCTCGGACAGCGTCTTTCACCTGACCGTGCCGGAAGGCTGGACCAGGAGCTACCCCCAGTCCGCCCAGTTGCTGCGCACCGAAGCCGTGGCCTGGCAGAAGACGCCTTGGACGCTGCAGTTGCATCTGCACTGAACGCCGAACATCTCCGGCTGCCGCAGCGACAAGCAAAAAGCCCTGCCAGCGCAATGCGTTGGCGGGGCTTTTTCGATTGCACAGGGCAGGCGCGCGGCGCCCTGACAGGATATGCGGCTCAGGCCCGAGGGCCGTAACGCTCCATCAAGGCGTTCTGCGCCCCCAGGCCCGTGGTCGGATAGGGTGCGCGCTGGTAGGCGCCATTGGCTTCCAGCGTCCAGGCGTCGCGGTTGTCATGCAGGCTGGCGACAAGACATTCGTCTATCACCTGCTGGCGCAACGCCGGATCGCGCACAGGCCAGGCCAGCTCCACCCGGCGCATCATGTTGCGGTTCATCCAGTCCGCACTGGACAGCAGCAACTCCTGCTGATTGCCCCAGGCGAAGTAGAAGACGCGCGAATGCTCCAGGAAGCGGCCGATGATGGAGCGCACGCGGATGTTGTCCGTCCAGCCCTTGCGCTGCGGCGGCAGCATGCAGGCGCTGCGCACGATGAGATCGATGCGTGCGCCCTGCTGACCGGCACGCACCAGGGCCTGCATGAGCAACTCGTCAGTCAGCGCATTCATCTTCAGCACAATCCGCGCCTCTTCGCCGCGCTGTGCGGCCTCGCCCACCTGGGCAATCAGCGCCAGCATGCGATCGTGCAGCTGGAACGGTGCAATCACAAGCTGGTGCAGCTTGGGCAAGCGGTTGTGGCTGGACAGGTGGCTGAACACGGCATCCATGTCGGCCGTGATCTGCGCATCGCAGGTCAGCTGGCTGATGTCGGTGTACAGGCGCGCCGTGCGCACGTTGTAGTTGCCGGTGGACAGGTGGCCGTAGCGCTTGAGCTGGCCGCTGCGCTTTTCGCGCCGGGTAATCAGCAGCATCTTGGCGTGCGTCTTCAGGCCCAGCACGCCGTAGACCACCTGGGCGCCCAAGGCCTCCAGCTTTTCGGCGGAGTTGATGTTGGCCTCTTCGTCAAAGCGGGCCTTGAGTTCCAGCACGGCCAGCACTTCCTTGCCGCGGCGAACCGCCTCGGCCAGCAGCTGCATGATCTCGGAGTCCGATCCCGTGCGGTAGATGGTCTGCTTGATGGCCAGCACCTCAGGGTCATTGACGGCTTCGCGCAGCAGCTCCAGCACGCCGTCGAAGCTCTCGAAGGGCTGGTGGATCAGCACATCACGCTTGCGTATCTGGGCCATCACCGAGCGGCCCGGCTGCAGCTGGCGCGGCCATGCCGGACGCCAAGGCGGAAACAGCAGCGCGGGGTCATCGACCAGATCCACCAGCTGCGACTGGCGCACCAGGTTCACGGGCCCCTTGACTCGGAACAGTGCCTCGGTCGGCAGGCCGAACTGGCCCAGCAGCAGGTCGGACAGCATGGGCGAGCAGGCAAAGGACACCTCCAGCCTCACCGCCTGGCCGTAGTGGCGATGGTGCAGACCCTGGCGCAGGGCCGTGCGCAGGTCGCTGACGTCTTCCTCATCCACTGCCAGGTCCGAATGGCGCGTGACACGGAATTGCGCAAACTCCGCCACCTCACGCCCCGGGAACAACTCGACGAGATGGGCGCGCACGATGCTGGAGATGCTCACGAACAGGCGCTGCTTGCCCGCGATCTTCTCGGGCAGGCGCACCAGGCGCGGCAAGACACGCGGCACCTTGACGATGGCCACCTCGTTGGCACGGCCAAAGGCATCGACACCTTTGAGGCGCACGATGAAGTTCAGCGCCTTGTTGGCCACCTGGGGGAATGGATGGGATGGGTCCAGGCCCACGGGCATGAGCAGCGGCTGGACTTCGCGCAGGAAGTACTCGCGCACCCATTTGCGCTGGGCGCTGCTGCGCTCGCCATGGGATACCACGCGTATGCCCTGCCCCGCAAAGGCGGGAATCAGTGACTGGTTGTACAGCGTGTATTGGCGCAATACCAGCTCATGCGCCTTGTCCATCAGCGAGCGGAAGCTCTGCAGGGTGTACAGGCCCTTGGCGTCGCCGGCCTTGGCGGCCGTCACATGCGGGGCGCAACGCACCTCGAACCATTCGTCGAGATTCGAGGAGACGATGCACAGATAGCGCAAACGCTCCAGCAGCGGCACATCTTCACGCACGGCCCAGTCCAGCACGCGCTCATTGAAGGCCAGGATGCAATGGTCACGGTCAAGAAACTGTTGCTGCTGCTCTTGCACTTCACCGCTTTCGGCTGTGGCGTGCAGTCCAGTGTATTCGGGGGCGGGAAGCCTTGCAGAAGAAGCAGAGGCAGAAGCCGCAATGGCCTGGCCCTGCAGCTCCGACAAGGCGGTGGAGAGGCTTTTCGCCAGAGGCATCATCGGGACATTCAGGGGTGCAGAGACGGGTATGGGAGCTGTCTGGCGGGCCATGCCCAGCGAAGCCGGCCCTGCGGGCACGGCACGCGCTCCCTGTTCATGTTCTGGTTCGGCAGGTGCGGCAGAGGCGCCACCGGGAATCGGCGTGAATGTCTGGGGCATGGATGCAGGGGCCCGGCCTGGGCAGGACCCGGTAGTCACCCCGCTAGCCGGGGATTCGGGCAGTCTGCCCCGGATTTGTGACATGTTCATGACATGCATTCCTCTGTTCATGACATCTGTCATACAAGCCAAGTCAGGCGCAAGCAACGGCGCAGAAACCGTCACGCAAAAGTCATGACCCAGTCACACCGGCACGAGAGCGACGCGAGATCGCCGGGGTGCTAAGCTAGCTGCCTTCCCCTGGATGCCGTTGGCTGCTGCAAACCTGCCGCAGCCGTGCCGTCGTCCGCCTTTCGCGCATGCCCTCTTCCAATCCCCCCGAAAGCCGCCTGGCCGCCATCGACATTGGCTCCAACAGCTGCCTGCTGGCCATGGCCCGCAGCGACGGCGCAAAGGTACAGCTGCTCAGCCATCGCAAGGAAGCCATACGCCTGGGCAGCGCCCTCGACGCCCAGGGCGCCTTGAGCCTGGAGGCCATGCAGCGCGGCTGGGCCTGCCTGGAGCGCTATGCGCAGGTGCTGGGTGATTTGCCCCGCCACCGCGTACGTGCAGTGGCCACGCAGACGCTGAGAGAGGCATCGAATCGCCAGATCTTCCTGGACGAAGGCCAGCGCATCCTGGGCTGCCCCATCGAGGTCATTGACGGCGAGGAGGAAGCACGCCTGATCTATCGCGGCGTCGCCCAGTTGCTGCCGCCCGGCGCCCAGCGGAGGCTGGTGGTGGACATCGGCGGCCGCTCGACCGAGCTGTGCCTGGGTCAGCAGCGGCAAGTACTGCAGGCACGCTCCTTCGCCTTCGGCAGCGTGACCTGGGCCTTGCGCCACTTCCCCGATGGCGAGCTGTCGGCCCAGGCCCTGTCCCAGGCCGAAGCAGCCGTGGCCGACATCATTGCGCCCGAAGCAGGACTTTTCGCTGCCGGGCAATGGAGCCATGCCTATGGCTCCTCGGGCACGGCCGGTGCCATTGTCAAGGTCCTGGCCCATGCGCCCGGCGGCACGGCCGGCTGGATCACGCGGCAGGGACTGGACTGGCTGCATGCGCAGTTGCTGCGCGCAGGCCATGTCGACCGTGTGAACATGGACGGACTCAAGGAAGAGCTGCGCCCCATGATCGGCGGCGGCATGAGCGTGATGCGGGGCATCTTCTCCAGCCTGGGCATCGAGCGCATGCGCGTCACGCACGGCGCCCTGCGCCATGGCGTGCTCTATGAATTGGCCCACAAGCTCGATGCGCAGGCCAAGGGCCGGCAACGACAGTCCACCGGCACCTGAAAACCAAGGCCCTGCCCTCGCCAGGGAACGACAAAATGCTGTTTTGCGCGCAAGTGCTACACTTTGTAAGTTCCCCCTCATCCCTTTACCACCGCCCTAACGCTTCGCCATGTCCGCGCCGACGATTGCGTACGACCCTGTACTCGAACGTCCGTCTTCGATGATGGCGGCGTCGCTGCAGCGCAGCCTGCGCGAGCAGCAGGCACTGCTCGACAATGCCGGCGTGGGCATCGTCTTCATCCGCCAGCGCGTCATCGTCCGATGCAACCAGTGCTATGCCGACATCTTCGGCTACGCGGGCGAACACGCGCTGGTCGGCATCAACAGCGAGCACCTGCACCCCAGCCGCGACGAGCTGCGCAGCCTGGGGCGCGAGGCCTATCGCACGCTGAGCGCGGGCCTGTCCTTTCGCACGCAGCGCCGCCTGCGCCGCAAGGATGGCAGCCTGTTCTGGGGTGAACTGACGGGCCGGCTCATCAATCCGGGCGATGCACGCGAAGGCTCCATCTGGATCGTCAGCGACATCGACGACCGTCTGCGCGCCCAGCAGGCCCTGAGCCAGGCCCACGAACTGCTGGAGCAGCAGGTGCGCGACCGTACACGCGAACTCAGCGCCACGGTGGAGAACCTGCACCGCGAGATCGCCGACCGCAAGCTGGACCAGGAACGCATCTACTGGATGGCGCACTACGACGCGCTCACCGGCCTGCCCAATCGCACGCTGCTGGCCGAGCGCAGCGCCCGCGCCATCGAGCTGGCCAAGGTCAACGACACGCCACTGGCCGTGATGTTCCTGGACCTGGACCATTTCAAGCATGTCAATGATTCGCTGGGCCATCGCGTGGGCGATGCCCTGCTGGTGGAGATTGCCCGCCGCCTGCGTGCCGTCGTGCGCGACCGCGATACGGTGGCCCGCATCGGCGGCGACGAATTCGTGCTGCTGCTGCCCGGCGCCAATGCCCAGGGTGCGGCTCGCGTGGCAGGCAAGCTGCAGGAGGCGTCGCGCCAGGCCTACCAGATCGACCGCCACGAACTGACCATTGCGCCGTCCATGGGCATCGCGCTGTACCCGCGCGACGGCCACGACATCGACTCGCTGACACAGGCCGCCGACGCGGCCATGTACCACGCCAAGCAGGCCGGCCGCAACACCTACCGCTTCTTCACTCCGCAGATGCAGGCCCAGTCCCTGCGCGCCCTGCAGTTGGAGAACGCCTTGCGGCGGGCGCTGGAGCGCAATCAGCTGTATCTGCACTACCAGCCGCAGATCACCCTGAGCACCGGGCGCGTGCGCAGCGTGGAGGCACTGCTGCGATGGGAGCACCCCGAGCTGGGCTCGGTCTCGCCCGCGGAGTTCATCCCCGTCGCCGAGGACAGCGGCCAGATCCTGCAGATCGGCGAATGGGTGCTGCGCAGCGCCATGCAGCAACTGCAGGCCTGGCGCAATGCGGGGCTGCGGGACCTGAAGGTGGCCGTGAACCTGTCGGCCATCCAGTTCCACCAGCAGCAACTGCCCGAAATCATCAACCGCATCCTGCTCGACAGCGACCTGCCGGCCGATTCTCTGGAGCTGGAGCTGACCGAGGGCGTGGCCATCCATGATCCGCGCCAGGCCACGGCGACCATGGACCGGCTGCGCGAGCATGGCGTGCGCCTGGCCATGGATGACTTCGGCACCGGCTATTCATCCCTGAGCCAGCTCAAGCGCTTTCAGATCTACAAACTCAAGATCGACCAGTCCTTCATCCAGGACCTGGACCACGACAGCAATGACCGCGCCATAGTCAGCGCCATCATCCGCATGGCCCAGGCCCTGGGCATGCAGACCACGGCCGAAGGCGTGGAAACGGAGGCGCAGCTGCAGTTCCTGCGCGAGCAGGGCTGCGATGAAGCCCAGGGCTACCATTTCAGCCGCCCGCTGCCGCCCCAGGCGCTGGAGGCCTTTCTGCGCAGCCAGGGCTGAACAGCTCACCGCGCCACGGTCTGCAGACGAAAAAGCCGAAGACTGCAGCTTCGGCTTTCCATGGCCGGGCACGTGCCGCCCGCCGCTCAGGGCATGGGTGAATTCTTCGCCACGCTGGCCAGGCGCTCGGCGCAGCGGCTGGCCTGGTCGCCATCGCGTGCCTCCACCATCACGCGCAGCAAAGGCTCGGTGCCGCTGGCGCGGATAAGCACGCGCCCCGTATCGCCCAATTCGGCCTTGACGGCCTCGGTGGCTTCCTCCAGCTGGGTGTTGCGCTTCCAGTCCTGGCCCGGCTGCAGCCGCACGTTGAGCAATACCTGGGGAAACAGCTGGACCGAAGACAGCCACTGCGACAGGCTCTTGCCCGAACGCACGCAGGCCTGCAGCACCTGCAGCGCGCTGACCAGGCCATCGCCAGTGGTGTGCTTGTCCAGCGCCAGCAGATGGCCCGAGCCCTCGCCCCCCAGTGTCCAGCCCTGGCGGTGCAGCTCCTCCAGCACATAGCGGTCGCCGACCTTGGCGCGCACAAAGCCCACCCCCTGGGACTTCAGCGCCACCTCCACGGCCATATTGGTCATCAGTGTGCCCACGGCACCCGGCACGGCCTCGCCACGCGCCAGCCGATCGGCCGCCATCAGGTACAGCAGTTCGTCGCCGTTGTAGAGCCGGCCAGCCGCATCGACCAGCAGCAGCCGGTCGGCATCACCATCCAGCGCCACACCGAAGTCGGCCTTGTTCGCTCGCACGGCCAGCACCAGGGCCTCGGGATGGGTGGCACCCACGCCTTCGTTGATGTTCAGTCCATCGGGCGCACAGCCAATGGCCACCACATCGGCCCCCAGTTCATGGAAGACCTTGGGGGCGATCTGGTAGGCCGCGCCATGGGCTGCATCGACCACGATCTCCACACCCTTGAGCGTGAGCGCATGGTCGAAGGTGCTCTTGCAGAACTCGATGTAGCGCCCTGCCGCGTCTTCAAGGCGCCGGGCCTTTCCCAGAGCGGCAGAGTCGACCCATACGGGATCTTCGGTCAAGGCCTGCTCGACCTCTTCCTCCCAGGCATCGGGCAGCTTGGTGCCCTGTGCGCTGAAGAACTTGATGCCGTTGTCGTAATAAGGGTTGTGGCTGGCGCTGATGACCACGCCCAGGCTGGCGCGCTGGGCGCGCGTCAGATAGGCCACGCCCGGCGTGGGCAGGGGGCCCAGCAGCATCACGTCCACGCCGGCAGAGTTGAACCCGGACTCCAGCGCGCTCTCCAGCATGTAGCCCGAGATCCGCGTGTCCTTGCCGATCAGCACCATGGGACGGGCTTCCTTGCGCCGCAGCACACGGCCCACGGCATGCGCCAGACGCAGCGCGAAGTCGGGGGTGATGGGCGAACGGCCCACCAGGCCGCGAATTCCATCGGTACCAAAATATGTGCGTGCCATAGTGCTCCTTTGTTGTTCAGTCGTTGTCGTGCATGGTCTGCCAGACCGTCAATGCCGCCACCGTATCGGCCACGTCGTGCACGCGCACCACGCGCGCGCCACGCTCCACCGCCAGCAGTGCCGCCGCCACGCTGGGCACCATGCGCTGGCCCTGTGGACGGCCACTGACCTGCCCGAGCGAGCCCTTGCGCGACCAGCCGGCCAGCAGCGGGAAGTCTAGGCCCAGCAATTCATGCTGGCGTGCAAGCAGGGAAAAATTCTGTGCCACGCTTTTGCCGAAGCCGATGCCATAGTCCCAGACGATGCGCTCCCGCGCCACGCCCCGGGCCAGCAGGGCATCGCTGTGCAACTGCAGGAAATCGCGCACGGCGGGCACGGCATCGCCTTGCATGGGCGTGGTCTGCATGTCCTGCGGCGTGCCATGCATGTGCATGAGACAGATGCCGCAGCTCGGGTGCGCGGCCACCACCTGCTGCGCGCCCGGCTGGCGCAGCGCCCAGATGTCGTTGACGATGTCGGCCCCCAGATCCAGCACGGCCTGCATGACCTCGGGCTTGTAGGTATCGACGGAGACAGGCACGCCCAATTGCACCGCGCCCTGCACAACAGGCAGCACGCGCCGCAACTCCTCATCCAGCGGAACAGCCGGTGAGCCGGGCCTGGTGGACTCGCCGCCAATATCGAGGATGTGCGCGCCCTCACTGACCAGTTGCTCTGCATGCCACAAGGCCTGCTCCACCGTGTTGTGCCGCCCGCCGTCGGAAAACGAGTCGGGCGTCACATTGACGATGCCCATGACCAGTGGACGCTGAAGGTCTAGAACAAAGCGCGAAGTCTGCCATTGATGCGGCATGGGATTTCCTGAAGGTAGGCGCCCGCCGGACCGGGTTCATCGCTGGCCGTTGCGGGCGATTGAGCACATCCTGCAAGCAAAGCAAAAGGGCCCCTCAGGGCCCTTTGCATAGGATTGGCCGATTCTGCGGCAAGCAGCTCAGGCCGTGGTGGGCGCAGGGTCGGCATCCACTGCCGGCGTGCCGCCGGACGAGTTGCCACCGTCGGACGACGGAGGGTTGCGCGGCACCCAGTCCTTGGGAGGACGCGGCTCACGGCCGGCCATGATGTCATCGAGTTGCTCGGCGTCGATGGTTTCCCAGTCGAGCATGGCCTTGGCCATGGCATGCATCTTGTCGGAGTTGTCCTCGATCAGCTTGCGCGCCAGTCCGTACTGCTCGTCGATGATGCGGCGAACCTCCTGGTCCACCTTCTGCATCGTCTGCTCGCTCATGCTGTTGGTCTTGCTCATCGAGCGGCCCAGGAAAGGCTCGCCTTCCTGCTCCGCATAGACCATGGGACCCAGCGCGTCGGTCATGCCGTAGCGGGTGACCATGTCGCGTGCGATCTGCGTGGCCCGCTCGAAGTCGTTGCTCGCGCCCGTGGTCATCTGGTTCATGAACACTTCTTCGGCAATGCGTCCACCGAACAGCATGGCGATCTGGTTGAGCATGAACTCCTTGTCGTAGGAGTAGCGGTCCTTCTCGGGCAGGCTCATGGTCACGCCCAGCGCACGGCCGCGCGGGATGATGGTGACCTTGTGCACGGGATCGCACTTGGGCAGCAGCTTGCCGATCAGTGCGTGGCCTGCCTCGTGGTAGGCCGTGTTGCGGCGCTCTTCCTCGGGCATGACCATGCTCTTGCGCTCGGGGCCCATGATGATCTTGTCCTTGGCCTTCTCGAAATCCTGCATCTCGACGGTGCGCGCATTGCGGCGCGCGGCCATCAGGGCTGCTTCGTTGCAGAGGTTGGCCAGATCGGCGCCCGACATGCCAGGCGTGCCGCGCGCGATCACGCCCGGGTTCACGTCCTGGCCTACAGGGATCTTGCGCATGTGCACATTGAGGATCTGCTCGCGGCCACGGATGTCGGGCAGCGTCACATACACCTGACGGTCGAAACGGCCGGGGCGCAGCAGCGCCGCATCCAGGATGTCGGGACGGTTGGTTGCAGCCACGACGATCACGCCGAGGTTGGTCTCGAAGCCGTCCATCTCGACCAGCATCTGGTTCAGGGTCTGTTCACGCTCATCGTTACCACCGCCCAGGCCTGCGCCACGCTGGCGGCCCACGGCATCGATTTCATCGATGAAGATGATGCAGGGTGCATTCTTCTTGGCGTTCTCGAACATGTCGCGCACGCGGGCCGCGCCCACGCCGACGAACATTTCAACGAAGTCGGAGCCCGAGATGCTGAAAAACGGAACCTTGGCTTCACCAGCGATGGACTTGGCCAGCAGCGTCTTGCCGGTACCCGGAGGACCGACCAGCAGCAGGCCGCGCGGAATGCGCCCGCCGAGCTTCTGGAACTTGTTGGGGTCCTTGAGGAAGTCCACGACTTCCTTGACCTCTTCCTTGGCTTCGTCGCAGCCTGCAACGTCGGCAAAGGTCACGGTGTTGTTGTTCTCGTCCAGCATGCGCGCCTTGCTCTTGCCGAAGCTGAAAGCACCGCCCTTGCCGCCGCCCTGCATCTGGCGCATGAAGTACACCCACACGCCGATCAACAGCAGCATGGGCCCCCAACTGACGAGCAGGGTCATGAGGACCGAGCCTTCTTCGCGGGGCTTGACGTCGAACTTGACGTTGTTGTTGATCAGGTCACCCACGAGCCCGCGATCCAGGTAGGTGGCGGTGGTGCGCACCTTGCGGTCATCGTTGGTCGTGGCCACGATCTCGGTGCCGCCGGGGCTTTCCTGGATGGTGGCGCTCTTGATGCGATTGCTTCGCACCTCTTCCAGGAACTCGGAGTAACCGACATGGGACGCGCCAGCGCCGCCACGGGTGTCAAATTGCTTGAACACCGTAAACAGCACCATGGCGATGACCAGCCAGACGGCAATTTTTGAAAACCACTGATTGTTCAAGCGGGGCTCCAATGGGGGATACAGATAAAACGACTTCCAGCGTGCTCGAAGCGTATTTGCGGTCCATTTTAGGTGTTTCAAGCTGGCTGGTCGCCTATATCCCTCTATAGCAGCCATAGCTTGAATACGGTCTTGACCCGGGTCAGGGCAGCGCCGGGCGGCTGCACAGAGCTACTTGAGCCCCATGCCCACCAAAAACGTCTCCGAAGACTTGTCACGCGAGGACTTGGGCTTGATCGGCTTGACCACCTTGAAGGTCTGCCGGAACAGCGCAACCAGGTCATCGTAGGCCCCGCCGTGGAAGAGCTTCACCACCAAGGCGCCTTCAGGTTTCATATGGTGGATGGAAAAATCAACCGCCAGTTCGACCAGCAGCGCAATGCGCGCCGCATCCGTCGTGCCGTTGCCCGACAGGTTGGGCGCCATGTCGGAGACCACCACGTCGGCCTTGCCCCCGCCCAGGGCCTCCTGGAGCTGGGCCAGAACCGGCTCCTCGCGGAAATCGCCCTGGATGTACTGCACGCCCTCAATGGGCTCCATGGGCAGCAGATCCAGCGAGATGATGCGGCCGTTGAGAGCGCCGACGGCCGCCCCGTTGGGCGACAGGCAACGGCGCACATACTGGCTCCAAGCCCCGGGTGCGCAGCCCAGGTCCACCACCGTGGCACCCGGCCGGATGAGCTTGAGCTGCTCGTCGATCTCCTTGAGTTTGTAGGCCGCGCGCGCGCGGTAGCCGTCCTTCTGGGCGGCCTTGACGTAAGGATCGTTGACGTGGCTGTTGAGCCAAGCCTTGTTGACCTTCTTGCTTTTTGTGTTGACTTTCATGCTGGATTCTTTCAGCCTCGATAATACGGCCATGCCCCAAATTCAATTGACTCCCGCCGAGCGCCGGGAACACCGCGCCAACGCACACCACCTGGACCCCGTGGTCCTCATCGGGGGTGACGGCCTGACGGCTGCCGTGCAAAAGGAGGTCAACGCCGGCCTTAACGCACATGGCCTGATCAAGGTCCGTGTCTTCAACGACGACCGCGCCGCACGCGAGCAGATGTATCTGCAGCTGTGCGACGAGCTTGGCGCTGCACCCATTCAGCACATCGGCAAGCTGCTGGTGCTCTGGCGCCCCATGCCGGAAAAGGAAAAAGCCATCGACGAGAACCGCATGCCCGGCCCTCGCGATGTCAAGCTGCTCAAGTTCAGCAAGCGCTCCGGCCAGAAGCCCGAGGTCAAGCAGATCCGCGTGCTGGGCAACCAGCGCCTGACGGCAGGTGGCCAGGTCAAGCGCGCCAAGCCCAAGCAGAAGTCGGTCAAGAAGCGTCAGGCAGACTGAGTCCGCCGCATCCATGACCGTAGCATCCCATGCCGCCAGCGTGGCCCAGGCCGCGCAACCGCCCTCCGCCTCCCCCTCTGCGCAGCAGCGCTTCGTGATCTGCATGAAGTGGGGCAAGAAGTACGGTCCGGAGTATGTCAACAGGCTCTACGCCATGGTGCGCCGGCATCTGAAGGGCGATTTTCGCCTTGTCTGCCTGACCGATGACGGCGTGGGGATTCGCGACGAGGTCGAATGCCTGCCGATTCCTCCGCTGAACCTGCCCGCGGGCATTCCGGAGCGTGGTTGGAACAAGCTGGCCACCTTCAGTGCCGACCTGCACGGCCTGCGCGGCACGGCGCTGTTTCTTGACGTGGACGTGGTCATCACCGGGCCGCTGGACGATTTTTTCACCGAGCCCGGCGAGTTCCTGATCATCCACGACTACAAGCGTCCGTGGCGCATCACGGGCAATTCCTCGGTGTACCGCTTCGAGCTGGGTGCCCACCCCGAGGTGCTGGACTACTTCCGCACGCATTTCGAAGAAATACGCCGCAACTTTCGCAATGAGCAGGCCTATCTGTCCGATATGCTGCACAAGCAGGGCAAGCTCAAGTACTGGCCACAGGCCTGGTGCCCAAGCTTCAAGTACCACTGCATTCCGGCCTGGCCGACGAACTACTGGAAGCCGCCCTTCGTGCCCGAGGGTGCACGCGTGGTGATCTTCCACGGCGAATGCAACCCGCCCGACGCGTTGGCCGGCCGGCGCAATCGGCGCTTTCGCTATATCCGGCCTGCCACCTGGGTGGCCGAGCACTGGCACGAGTGAGCAGCTCGACCCACAAAAAAACGCCCGCGCTGAACTGACCCCAAGAAGTTGGACGGTTGGAAGCTAGCGGCTCAAGGCCTGAGTTCGGTACTGTACCGGGCTCAGGCCTTTTAGTTTGAGCTTGATGCGTTGGTGGTTGTAGTAATGAATGTAGCGGCGC